>DATCLI010000254.1:0-1743 GCA_036563955.1 Clostridia bacterium
CGGATTTTTATTAAGGTTACATCGCAAATGCCTTAAGATATTGAATCCGTATTGCAACCCCTCATAAACAATGGTAGAATTTAAACAAATAATGATCGGAAGCGGGCGTTTTAATGAAAAGATGTAAGAAGACAATAATGGCTGCAGTATTGATAGTTATGCTGCAGCTAATATCAATGATTCCGGTTCAGGCCGACGGGTATGCGGAATATCTTGAGCAAGTTATGAATATGGCGAAAGAACGCTATTATCAGGACGTGTCGGATGAAGAACTGTTAAAGGGAGCTTTAAGAGGCATATTCGATTCGATGGACGAATATACGACATTTTACGATCTTGATGAAGCCGGCACATTCTTAAGTTCAATGCAAGGCAATTACCAGGGGATAGGCGTGGAGATAACCGGCGTGCCTGAAGGCGTAATTGTTGTTCGTGTTTTTGAAAATTCGCCTGCAGAGGGCGCCGGAATATTAGCCGATGACATTATTACAAGAGTCGACGGAAAAGACGTCGCGGGAATGAACGCTCAGGACATTTCGAATCTTATTCGCGGCGAAAGCGGAACATATGTAGAACTCGGCATCATCAGAAGCCGTGCCAAAGAGCTTATTTCAATACGGGTACAGCGCGGTTCTGTTAATATAAGCCCTGTAAAATGGATGGTTGACGGAGACGTAATGTATATAAAGCTGGAATCATTCAGCGGGAACAGCGCGTATTTTTTCGATCAGGCGCTTAAGGAAATGGATAACAGGGGTCTCGAAAAAATGATTCTTGATTTGCGGAACAACCCGGGCGGCGAAGTGTCTCAGGCCGTAGCTATCGCACGTAAACTTGTAAGCCGCGGAGTCATAACCAAATTGGATTTTAAATCCGAAGATGCGAGAGATATTACATATTACTCTTACCTGTATAAATCCAAGTATATCCCGGCCGTTCTTATAAACGGCAATTCGGCGAGCGCTTCCGAAATCCTTGCCAGTGCGATACAGGATTCAAAAGACGGCTTCCTTATCGGTACAACGAGCTACGGTAAGGGTGTTGTACAGAATCTGTATCCTGTTCTAAAACCGGAAGCGTATGAAAAGTATGCGGCTTTGTACGGTGAGAATATCGTCGACGGATACCAATGGGCAAACAAACACGGCGTTGTTGTGAACGAATCGGATTTGATCGGCTGGATAAAAATTACCACAGGCCATTACCTGACCAGAAACGGCAGGGCAATTCATAATATTGGAATAATGCCCGATTTTGAAGTTGAAGATTATGAGCCTGTTAATGGAATTGACATTCAGAGCATTAAGCCGCTTGAGTATAATAATGACATTCTTCTCAATGGGGCTGGAAATGATGTCTACAGCGCCGAAAAAATACTGACTGTCAGAGGTGCTGAAATTGATCCGCCCGATAATGTTCTTGATAAAAAAACAAGCGACGCCCTGATGCTGTTCCAGAAGGAAAAAGGCATTCCTGTGACAGGTGTTTTGGATAAAAGGACAAAAGACGCTTTTAACGAGGAATTAACAAAACTTCGTTTGGAAATAGATAAACAATACTCAAAAGCCTTGGAGTTGCTGGGCTATTTTTAAACTTAAGAATAAGCATGTTCAAATGTTGGGGTACAAATGATTGTAAGGAAAAAAACTGGGGCAAACCGTCTTTTATTCAAGTTATTTTTGCTGGTTGTCTTAATTGCTGTTGTCGTTTTATCAGCAATGTATGCTTTCGATGGTTCATTTC
>DATCLI010000255.1:0-2329 GCA_036563955.1 Clostridia bacterium
AATCGGTACCTTCCCGTTCCCTTGCCGTTATAGTGCCGGCGCCGAACTTTTTATGCATTACCCTTGCTCCTACAACCAATTCGTCAATACTTAATTCCGCCGCTTTAATAAATGAAGCCGTACGCTGTTTCCATTCATCCGCGCCGATCTGACCGGAAACGAATTTCCTGGCATCACTTTTAATTAGACCGCCATTTTCACCGGCATATTTCAAAAGATTTTCCGGTATTTCATCTATAAAGCGTGACTGCCTGTTATATGTCGTATTGCCGAAAAGGGTCCTGGATTTTGCCAGGGTGAGAAAAAGTTTTTCCTTTGCACGTGTAATACCTACATAGCACAGCCTGCGTTCCTCTTCCATCTCGCTTTCTTCGCCTATAGACTGGTAGCTCGGGAAAACGCCTTCCTCCATTCCGGTGAGAAAAACTACCGGAAATTCAAGTCCTTTTGCGCTGTGCATCGTCATAAGGACAGCCTTATCCTGTTCATTGTCCATACTGTCAACATCGGCAATAAGCGAAACATGCGCCAGAAAATCATTTAAGCCCGGGGGTTCCTCTTCGCTGTTTCGTACAAAATCAAGCGCAACTGACTGAAATTCCCGAATATTTTCTATTCTCGTTTTTGCTTCTATCGTACCTTCCTGTTCAAGCTCTTTTATAATGCCGCTGTGTTCTGTTACCGCTTTGATTAATTCAACCAAATCAAGGTATTCCGTTAAAGATCTGAGTTTTATGAGCATATCGGTAAAGCTTTTAATTTTAGCCGAAGCCTTTGCGAGCTCGTTTAACCTCGAAGCTTCCATTAAAATTGAATAAATGCTGACGCCGTTATCGTACGCAAGCTGCTCCGCCCTGTCGAGCGTAACCTTGCCGATTCCTCTTCTTGGAACGTTAATAATGCGTTTAAGGCTTATATCGTCGTGTGGATTATTTACTACCCTCAGATATGCAATTATGTCTTTTATTTCTTTCCTGTCATAAAACCTGTGAGCGCCGATAATTCTGTAAGGAATCCCCATCTTCATGAAAGAGTCTTCAAATACGCGGGACTGAGCATTAATACGGTATAACACCGCAAAATCTCCGTAATTATTATCTCCGCGGACAACAGCGTTCCGTATCACACCTGCTGCAAAATCCGCTTCATCCCTTTCGTCAAAGGCCTTATACACACATACCGGTTCGCCTTTTGAATTTTTTGTCCAGAGTGATTTCGGTTTCCTGCCGCAATTGTTTTTAATAACGTTGTTTGCCGCATCAAGAATTCTTTCGGTCGAACGGTAATTCTGCTCAAGCTTTATTACGCGGCATCCCTGGAAATACTTTTCAAAATCGAGTATGTTCTGCATATTTGCGCCCCGCCATCCATAAATGGACTGATCATCGTCTCCGACAACACAAATGTTCCGGTGTTTTTTCGCTAGCATTGATACAAGCATATATTGGGCCGTGTTTGTATCCTGGTATTCATCAACAAGAATATATTTGAATTTATCCTGATAATACGCAAGAACATCCGGATTTTCGTCGAAAATCTTCAACGTATGCAGCAGAATGTCATCAAAGTCGAGAGCGTTGTTTGCCTTCAGTTTTTTCTGGTACAGTGTATAAATATCGGATATTTTCCGCATACGGAAATCATAAACGGCGTTAATTGAATACGCTTCCGGATAAAGAAGCTCATCCTTTGCCCTTCCTATATAGGCAAGAACTTGTTTGGGAGGGAAATTTTTTTCGTTGTATCCGAGCCTTTCAAGGCAGTCTTTTATTAATGTTTCCTGATCACCGGTATCATATATGACAAAATCACGGCTAAAGCCGATCCTTTCAATCTCTCTTCTCAGAATACGTACACAGCAGGAATGAAAGGTACCGCACCATATGTCCAATACCCTCGCTCCAATCAGCGCTTCAATGCGATCCCGCATTTCCCTTGCCGCTTTATTCGTAAACGTCAGCGACAATATATTCCACGGCACAACGCCCTTTTCCTGTATAAGATATGCAATGCGGTGAGTGATCACGCGGGTTTTGCCCGAACCTGCGCCTGCCAGGACGAGCAACGGCCCTTCCGTGTGCAAAACCGCTTCTTTCTGCTGTGGATTCAATCCTTCTATCAATTCCATAAAACCTCCGAAAAATACGGCTGCGGGTACCTGCCGCCAAATCTATGATCTTCCCGATACAATACCGCAAAATAAACATACAGTAATTATACAATTTAATTATAACTATTGCAAACGTCTGTTCTCTTTGGATTTTGATAAAAAAGCGAGAAAAAATACCGCCAGTTTAACAGTTGAGTGTGCAAACATATAAGATTAAAG
>DATCLI010000256.1:0-3217 GCA_036563955.1 Clostridia bacterium
GAACAGACGGAAACAAATCCAAAGAGAAGCGGATTTTTACGGCTCCATGGACGGTGCAAGCAAGTTTGTTAAAAATGATGCTATCTTCGGCTTTATTTCCACCGCATTGAATATTATCGGCGGATTTATTATAGGAATGACGCAGGGAGCCGGTCTTACAGTCACAGAAGTGCTGACAAAATATACAATACTGACTATTGGCGATGGGCTTGTAAACCAGGTGCCTTCGCTTTTGATATCGATCGCTACCGGAATAATTGTAACGCGCGCGGCTTCCGAAGATGATCTCGGACAGGAAATAGTAACCCAGTTAATAAGCAACCCAAAGGTTTTGTATATTGCGGCCGGTACGTGTTTTGTAATGACATTTATTATCGGTCAGTTTTTTATGATTGTTGTAGCTGTTTTTCTTATATATCTCGGCACGCGGCTGAGTGCGATAGAAAAGGAAGAGAAGGAAAAGGGTGCAGTTGTTACTGAAGAAATGAAGGTGGAAGAAATACGAAAACCTGAAAATGTTGTATCTCTTCTGCACGTTGATCCGATTGAACTTGAATTCGGATATGCAATAATTCCTTTGGCTGATGTCAACCAGGGCGGTGACCTTCTTGACAGGGTGGTTATGATAAGAAGACAGCTTGCGCTTGAGCTTGGAATGATTGTGCCGATTATCCGGCTCCGTGACAATATACAGCTAAGCCCGAGCCAATATGTGATAAAAATAAAAGGTGTAGAGGTTTCAAGCGGCGAGCTCATGATGGATCAGTTTTTGGCGATGAACCCTGGTACCGCCGAGGAAGAGATAGAAGGGATACCTACTATGGAACCGGCTTTCGGACTGCCCGCGATCTGGATTACCGAAAGCCAGCGTGACAGGGCTGAAATGCTCGGTTATACTGTTGTCGATCCTCCTTCCATTATCGCAACGCATATGACCGAAGTAATTAAAAAGCATGCCCATGAACTGCTTGGACGCCAGGATGTTCAGACTCTGCTGGATAATGTTAAAAGTTCATATCCGGCAATTGTTGAAGAACTCGTTCCCAAACTGCTTACTCTCGGGGAAGTGCAGAAAGTACTCGCAAATCTTTTGCGTGAAGGAGTGTCTATACGCGATATGGTTACAATTCTTGAAACGCTTGCCGATTATGCTCCGGTTGCGCGCGATACGGACATGCTGACCGAATATGTAAGGCAGGCTCTTGGGAGGGCGATATCAAGAGCGTTTATCACTCCGGAGAATTCCGATGTTATAACAATTGATCCTCAATTGGAACAAATGATAATGGACTCCGTACAAAAAACCGAGGTTGGAGCATATCTGACTATTGAGCCATCCGTTACGAATAAAATAATAAACAGCCTTGCGAAGCATGTTGAAAAAATTGTTCAGTTGGGCAAACAGCCTGTTGTTATTGCATCGCCTGTTGTGCGGTTATATTTCAAGCGGCTTACGGAGCAGTCAATACCGGGACTTGTGGTTTTATCATATAACGAGTTGGATCCGAGCATGGAAGTAAATTCGGTTGGTATGGTATCAGTATCATAAGCGTAATGGAGGAAATATGCGAATTCGGCGGTATACGGGCAAAGACGCCCAGGAAGCAATGCTAAAGGTTAAAATGGATCTCGGAAGCGAAGCGGTCATATTAAGCACGAGGAAAGTCAAAAAGAAGGGTATTTTAGGCTTCCTAAAAAAACCTTTAACTGAGGTTCTTGCGGCAGTTGACGAGGATTACGGGAATAAAAACCAGGAAAAGACGGCATCTTCAATGAGTACCAGGAATGCGGCAGGTTTGTACGGCCAAAAGGCAACGACTGGCTCCATCCGGGAAGAGAACGACAGGGTTGGTCTGCTTGAATCCAAACTAAAACAGATGGAATCAATGCTTAACAAGATATATGCGGATGTGTCTAAAGAAAAAACAAAAGAGAAAAAAGAAAATGCAGAAACTCCTGTTGCAGCAGACACTGTGCGTTCCGAAACTGAAAAAGCTCAGCAAACTGTAAATCAAAAAGGAGCCGATATATATAAGTCTTTTGAGAGGGTATTGGAAGAAAGTGAAATCGAGCCGGTCATTATAGATAAAATGCTCGAGAAGATAAAGCAGCTTGTAAAAAACCCGGGCAGTATCAATGATCTTTTTGGAACAGCCCGGAAGATACTCGTTAATATACTCGGCGAGCCGCAGACAATTAATTTCAGGGGAGACGGAAAACCTACCGTTGTTATGTTTTTAGGTCCAACCGGGGTAGGAAAAACAACGACGCTTGCGAAAATTGCCGCGGATTACTCACTGAACCATGAAAAAAAGATAGGTTTAATCACTGCGGATACATATAGGATAGCGGCTGTAGAGCAGTTAAAAACGTATGCTGAGATTTTAAATATTCCTATTTCCGTAATATATACTCCCCAGGAGATAAAAGAAGCGATATTGAATTACTCCGACAAGGATTTGATTCTTGTTGATACTGCAGGCAGAAGCCATAAGAATGCCGAGCAGTTTTCAGAGCTTAAAATGCTCGTTGCATCCGCACAGGCCGATGAGATATTTCTCGTATTAAGCTGTAATTTGGGCAGGACGGCATGCAAAGAGATAATCAGCCACTATGGTTTTTTAAAAAATTATAAACTCCTTTTTACCAAGCTCGATGAAGCCCCGGTCCCCGGCATAATACTGAATGCCAGGTATGCAACGGGGAAGAGGTTATCATATACAACGGCAGGACAATGCGTTCCGGATGATATAGAAGTTGCGAATGTTGAAAATATAGTAAAAAGTATTTTAAGGACAGGCTGATAAAGTCCGATAATTCTTGCCGAAACAGACAACGCAGTCGATATACGAGGGGGCATATATGAGCGATCAAGCCGAAAAGCTCAGAAGAATAGTCGATTATATTAATATTCCGGAACAGGTGAAAACCGCAAACACCGCGAGAGTAATTACAGTAACAAGCGGAAAGGGCGGGGTAGGTAAAACGAACCTTACGGTTAACCTGGCCATAGCACTTAGCAAAATGGGACTTAGGGTTGTTATACTTGATGTGGACTTCGGGCTTGCTAATATTGATGTGCTGCTTGGAATCAGCACGAAATATACGATACTCGATTTGATGCACGGAAACCGGAGTATTTTTGAAGTTTTATCCGATGGTCCCGATAATGTAAAATTTCTTTCGGGAGGATCCGGTGTGGAGGAACTGCTTCAGC
>DATCLI010000257.1:0-4979 GCA_036563955.1 Clostridia bacterium
GGTCTATTCTGAATCACAAATTTTAAACATTAATAAAGCTGCTGCACAATCTGCAGCAGCTCTCATTTTACTATAAGAGTTAACGCCATTTTTAAACGTCTGATACCAAAGTCAGGATTTATATGTTAAAGAAATAATATCATGCGCCGCTGTAAAAATCAAGGATCAGATACTTTTTTCTCTTCATATTTGTGAATGTGTTGCCGTCCAAACACGCAATAATTTTGAAGAACTATTGTACAATAAAAGGAAACCCGTCTTGTTTCCGTTATTGTATAATAGTTCTACAAATAACTTATGAACAGCAACATGAATATTACGGAACTATTCACTCCTGTTCAAACATATCCTTGCCGACGCCGCAATCGGGACACACCCAATCGTCGGGAAGGTCTTCAAAAGATGTTTCGGGTTCGATGCCATTATCGGGATCCCCGATCTCCGGATCATAAACATAACCACATACCGTGCATACCCACTTTTCCATTCCAACCACTCCTTTCAATTATTTTAAATATACCACGCACATGCCTTCATAAAACAGAATTTTTGAAGGATGTAAACATTTTAAGTTGATTTTAACCGGATGCTGCGGTCCAAATATTCCATCCTGCTGCGGTTATACTTCCACAGTGCATGATGCAGTCCATCTGATATTGTTTCGGCCATTTTCATAACAAGACTCAGCCGTGTATTCTGAAGAACCATAAACTCCATCCATCCGCTGTAATTGACAATACCTGTAACATGCATATCTCCGGTTTCAGGCAAATCCTTTTTTAATCCGGCTCCCGGTCTTATCGGACCGTCTCCCACCGTGATCCGTCCTATGTGGCCCGGTATACCTAAGCAGGCGTCTATTGCAATAATATAATGAAGGGGTATTTCGCTTTTCAGCCTTTCCAAAGTCTGATCCAGATTCGCGGCGTGAACCGGGTATTCAAGATTTCCGATCACCCGAACGTATGGAAGCTTATACCTGCCCAGACGATATCCGACTAAAGGCCCTAGTGAATCACCCGTTGAACGATCTGTTCCGATGCACAGAACAATTATTGTTTTTTCGTACGGAATCAATGATATATATTTGTTGACAGCCCGTGACAGATCATAGGCTGCACCCCTTTTGTGGACATCAATATATTCTTTCAATATATATTTTCCTTTCATCGGTAAAAAATAAGCTTTCCGTGCTCAATAAAACCGAAACTTCCTGAAAAAATTTCTTATCAAGCTAATTAATGATTATTCCCATTGACTATCCACTTATGCATGACAAAAGAACTGATTTTAAAAAGGGTTCAATTAATTTGTTGCAGCCAAACCGACTTTATGTTAATATGAAAAAAAAACAGGTTAAATTTGCTAATTTTATGCGGCAGCAATCGGCTGGACGAAGTTTACTTGTCCGGCTTTATTAGCAAAAATTAAAACCAGGCAGGATAAAAAATAATGTTTTCTCCTTATTTTTCTTCAGAAAATTCAAGTTTTAAATTTATTCTGGACATACTGGATGGAATGCATGACTGGGTGCGGGTCATTGACAGGAATAACTCCGTTATTTTTATAAACCGGTCCATGGAAGAAGGCCTTTGTGTTGATGACTTATCCGGAAAAAAGTGCTATGAACTCCTGGGCAGGAATTTTCCATGTGAAAACTGCATAACGCGTAAAGCAACATTTGAAGGCCAGACCAAGAAAAAAGAAGAGATTTTTAATAACAGAATATATTCGGTAATGAGTTCTCCGATTATTGCCGACGATGGCAGTATTCACTACGCCGTTGAGGTATTAAGGGATGTCACAAAGGAAAAGGAATTGGAAAACCGCCTTTTAAACCAGAACATAAAACTGCAGCAGGATTTGGATATGGCACGGAAACTTCAGATGCAGCTGCTTCCCCGAAATATACAATTCCCGCAGCTTGATTTTGCCTACCTTTACCATCCATGCGCAGATTTAAGCGGCGATATGATTAATATCTTTCAAATTGACCGTGAGCATATCGGAGTATATATAGCGGACGTATCGGGACACGGCGTTTCGGCTTCAATGCTGACTATTTTCCTGACATCGGTACTGAACAAAAAAATTCTTTCTCCCTCACGTGCGCTGCATCGGTTATTCAAACAGTTTAATACCAGTGGTTTTGACAAAAATTCATATATTACGGTCTTTTATGCCATATATAATACCAAAACGCATATGCTCAGTTATTCAAACGCAGGGCATAACTGCATACCGATTATCTGCAGCAGGCATGGGATAAAAAGGCTTTTCATGCCAGGTACTCCAGTGAGCAACTGGATGGATAACCCGCGCTACTATGATGAATCCGTACGTCTGCTTCCGGGCGAAAGATTTTTCCTGTATACCGACGGCGTTGCCGATCAATGGATGGAAGAGCCCGGCAATATAATCAACGATGAAAATATTATCAATATCATTAAAGATACCGGCATTGATCTGAATATTGCACTGAACCTGATTGCCCGGTATGTTTATAATCAGCTCGACGCAATCGGCGCAAAACAAAGGGACGACATCACAATGGCTTTGATACAGCCGATTCAAAATCAGGAATCCACGGCCAAAAAATGATGCCCCGAAGATCTTGTTTTCTTTATTGTACAATAATTTAATTGTATTTTTCGAACACTATTCCCGCGGGTCCTGCTTCGTGGGTCGAGCCATTGCTGTCGCGTTCCGGTAGGTACGCGACCTTACTTCGGGTGTTTCGTTTCCTTGTGCGAAAAAACACTTACTAACAGCACGCTTTAGATCCTTTTTATTTCTGCTGAGAGGTCTCCATATCCCGGGTCGCTCATTAACCCGCTCCACATTCACCTGTAAGCAGCAGGGCGTTGGAGCATGTCGCCCGGCGTCACCGAAAACACCCGAATCACCCGCTGCTTATCTGGTTGAATCAACACGGTTATTAGAGGAACTATTGTACAATAAAAGGAAACTATAGCGGAATGAAGCTTAGAGATGTACAGTCAGAGCGAGGATAAGCAAGTCGACTGTCTGAGCAAAAATGCTTCATGCAAAAATAATTCAAAGCATTTTTGCGAGTTTCGACTTGCCCAGGTGCTTTTGCTTTGCAAAATGCACTACATTAATGTTGCGCAATTTTAACGCGAAGCGTTAAAAAGCGCTTGCTGAACTGTACAGCTCTTGCAAATGAAGCTCCTTGTTTCCGTTATTGTACAATAGTTCGCTGAACACTATTTCCGCACAATACAATTTTTTCTTCTTTACAAGCGAACATATGTTCGTTTATAATATAGTCAGAACACTCGTTTTTCTGCGGAGGAATTATGGAACGAACAATCCTTCATGTAGACGCGAATTCCGCATATTTAAGCTGGGAAGCGGTCTACCGTCTGCAGCACGGCGCCGAAACGGACTTAAGAACAATCCCAAGCGTGGTGGGAGGGGATGAGAAAAGCCGCCATGGAATTGTGCTGGCTAAATCTATCCCTGCAAAAAAATATAATATAAAAACCGGAGAAGCTTTGTGGTCGGCAAGGAGCAAATGCCCGAACCTGGTGGTTCTTCCGCCTTCTTATCCGCTCTACCTTAGCTGTTCCGATGCGATGGTCAGGCTCTTAAAGAGATACAGCCCGAATGTTGAAAGGTATTCGGTCGACGAATGCTTTGTAGACTTAACCGGATACACGCAAAAAAAAACCGCGGAAGAAATAGCCTGGGAAATAAAGGAGCAATGCCGCACCGAACTGGGGTTTACCGTAAATGTCGGGATCTCGGCCAACAAGCTCCTGGCAAAGATGGCTTCGGAATTTGAAAAACCGGATAAAATGCACACGCTGTACCGTCATGAAATGCCTGAAAAATTCTGGCCTTTGCCCGTGAGGGAATTATTTCTCTCCGGTCCCGGGACGCTCCCGAAGCTTTACAAGCTTAATATTTTCACAATCGGCCAGTTAGCCCGCGCCTCTCCCGACCTTTTGCAGCAGCATTTAAAAAGCCATGGACTCGTTATCTGGAAATATGCAAACGGCATTGACGATTCGCCGGTCATCCCGGGTGATCGCGTAATAAAAGGAATCGGCAACTCAACCACGACCCCCTTTAACGTTGATAATGAAAAGGAGGCCCTTTTATATTTGCTCTCCCTGACAGAAACCGCGGCAATGCGTCTGAGGAGCAAAAGAATGCTGGCTCACGTTGTAACGGTGTCTTTAAGGGATGCGCAGCTGTCCTTCTATTCACATCAGCGCCGGCTTGCATCCCCCGCCGACAGTACGCTCCTGTTGTATCGGCAGGCCAAAAGCCTTTTTAAGGAAATGTGGCACAAAGAACCTCTTCGGCATCTCGGAGTCCATTTCTCCGGCCTGGTGGAAAATAAATTTTATCAGACATCGTTTTTTGACGATACCGTTGTTTTCAGGCAGCAGGCCATTGACAAAACGATCGACGAAATCCGGGCTTCATACGGCGCTGATGCGGTGGTAAGAGGTTCGTTCCCCCATTCTGGAATTCCTCCTCTCTGCGGAGGAGTATATGAAGCGTTTCCAACGATGAGAAGCTTGCTGTAGGAGGGAAAGACGTGAAAGTTTTAATGCAATCGGTGGATATGATTTGCTGTACTAACAGGGATGGGGTAATTACCCCTATAAAATTCCGGATTTCAGATGAAAAAGAAGAAAACAGGATTGTAAAAATACACAGGATATTGGACAGGAAGGAAGAAAAGCTGGCGGGAAACCGTATGCTGGTTTTTACCGTGCAGAGCGTTATCCGCGGGCGCGAGTGCAGATTCGAGATGAAATACGAGTTCAGCACCTGCAAATGGTTCCTTTACAAAATATGACATTGAGCCGGCTTTCTGCCGGCTCAATTTATTTTGAGCACATATGACCCAAAAACAATATAGGGCATTTGCGATGTAACCTTAATAAAAATCAGCTGTACAATATATAATGACAAGCTTTAATGCATACCAGCAATATATT
>DATCLI010000258.1:0-2328 GCA_036563955.1 Clostridia bacterium
GCAGAAGCTCGAAGAAATCGCAAATTCATTTTCCGGCGTCGAAAAATCCTTTGCTATACAAGCAGGACGAGAAGTACGTATTATGGTTAAGCCCGAAGATGTTAATGATGACGGAATGGTAATGGTTGCAAGAGATATTGTCAAACGTATTGAAAATGAGCTCGACTATCCCGGTCAGATTAAAGTGAATGTGATTAGGGAAACACGTACGGTTGAATATGCAAAGTAATAATTTATAATTAAAATTATTTAAGGCGCAAGAAGCGTGTATACGCTTCTTGTGCTTTAAAAGGGCGTATATTGGTTTGAAAATATTTTTTATCGGCGATATATTCGCTAAGGCCGGAAGAGTTATACTTGCAGGCAAACTGGAAAAACTAAAAAGAGCATACAATTGGGATATTTGTATTGCGAACGCTGAAAACTCCGCGGGAGGAAAAGGCATAACCTATAATGTTGCCCAGGAGATATTTGAATGCGGAGTAGATGCGCTTACTTTAGGAAATCATACGTGGGCTCGCAGGGAAATATTAAATTTTATTGATTCCTGCGCCGGTCTGGCAAGACCTGCAAATTATCCCAGGGGAGTTCCCGGAAAAGGGCGCCTGTTTATAGAAAAGAACGGTATCAAATTGGGACTTGTTAATCTTATCGGACGCGTTTATATGGAACAGCCGGCGGAATGTCCGTTTATAACTGCCGACAGGGAGATATCAATATTAAAACAGCAGTGCAATACCATAGTGGTTGATTTTCACGCGGAAGCGACGAGTGAAAAGGCTGCGCTTGCGCATTATCTGGATGGAAAAGTCAGTGCTGTTATCGGAACACACACCCATGTACAAACTGCCGACGAACGTATTCTGAGTAATGGCACCGCTTTTATTACGGATGTTGGAATGACCGGGCCGTCGGAAGGCATTATTGGTGTGGAGAAATCTCAAATCATACCAAAATTCATTACGGGGCTGCCTGAGCGTTTTAAGCCTGCAGGCGGCCGCGGCTGCCTTAATGCCGTTATCATAACAATAGACGACTCATCGGGAAAAGCAATTGATATTAAAAGAATAGCTGAAGTGTATGACATCTGACTCCATTTTAAGTATTGTTTGAATAATGGCAGATTATCCGATAATAAACTCTGCAGGGAGTGATTTTGGTTTGGATTATATAAAAAAATACAACAGTTGGCTTGAGAACCCGTATTATGATGAGGAAACAAAAAAGGAATTGCTTAATATACATGGCAATGAAAAAGAAATAGAAGACAGGTTTTACCGCGATCTCGAGTTCGGAACGGGAGGTTTGCGGGGTATAATAGGGGCGGGCACTAACCGCATGAACAGGTATACGGTACGTAAATCTTCACAGGGCCTTTCGAATTATATCAAAAAGCTTGAAACAGCCTCTCCGTCAATTGCTATTGCATATGATTCAAGGCATCGATCGGATGAATTCGCAAAAGAAAGCGCCTGCGTTTTTGCGGGCAACGGCATTAAAAGTTATCTATTCGAATCTTTAAGGCCGACTCCTGAACTGTCGTTTGCCGTAAGGCATCTTAACTGCGATGCCGGTGTTGTTATTACGGCAAGCCATAACCCTAAGGAATACAATGGTTACAAGGTATATGGGAAAGATGGAGGACAGATGCCTCCTGATGTTTCAAACGAAGTGCTTAAGGAAGTAAACTCGATTTCCGACTTAACGGCAGTACAGGTTATGGAATATGAAAAAGCAAAAGCCGAAGGCCTTATTCAAATAGTGGGCACTGAAATAGACAATGCGTATATTGAATCGTTGAAATCCCTTAAAATAACGGAAATTGATCAAAATATCAAAGATGAATGCGGTATTGTGTATACGCCGCTGCATGGCGCCGGAAATATACCGGTTCGAAGAATATTAAAAGAAGCGGGCTTTAATAATGTGTATGTCGTGCCCGAGCAGGAAATGCCCGATCCCGATTTTCCGACTGTAAAATACCCGAATCCTGAAGACAGGGATGTTTTTGAGTTCGCTGTTTCTATCGCGAAAGAAAGGGATGTTGAACTTATAATTGGAACGGATCCCGACTGCGACAGGGTAGGAGTGGTCATAAGAAACCGCCGGGGCGAATATATGCCGCTGACAGGGAATCAAACAGGGTGCCTCCTTCTCGAATACATTTTGTCAAATCTCAGGCGAAAAAACACTCTGCCCTCAAACGGCTTTGTTGTAAAAACAATCGTTACCACCGATCTCGCTACAAAAATAGCCGACGCATACAACGTAAAGCTTGTTGAAGTTCTTACGGGATTCAAGTTTATCGGAGAGCAGATTCTTATCCGC
>DATCLI010000259.1:0-5885 GCA_036563955.1 Clostridia bacterium
ATATTAATGAAATACCGAAGCTCAATCCCTGAGCTTTAAACCGTATTTTTAATGTCTTGTCAGGCAATCGGAAAATAAATTTATATAAAACCGCATCCTGTATGCCTATACCTGCCTGCGAATATTATTTTTTCCTGGGAGTAGTATACATGAAGAAAACAAAACTGCGGACCCGGTTTTTTTTAACATATATAGTGCTCGCATTGACGCTTGTGCTTCTTTTTTCAGGTTTCTTTTTTTCATATACATCGAAAATATTGGTGGAACGGGAAACACAAAACATATTAAACCTTGTCACGGGCTTTCAGAACCAGACCGACGATGCTGTCAGAGCTTTGGATACCGTATCGATAAATGTCGGCTACAGCAATCTTATAAAACAAAAATTGGAGCAATACTTTGAACAGGACAGCATTAACTGGACCAACACAAGTGCTCTTGCCGAATTGTTTGTTGCGATAAACGGCACCGATACAAGGGCCGATCAGATTAATATATATGATTTCAACGGCAATATTATAGGTTTCGGACGAGCCGCGATTATGAGCAGGATTGATTTAACAAAGACCGACTGGTATGAACCAACCCTGAAGCTGAATGGGCATAAATACATTTCGCCGCCTTACGTAACCGCCTCAATGTCTAAAACCACAAAAGCCAATATTTCTTATATTTCATTATACCGTGTCTATTTTAATAAATATGGAAAGCCTGTAGGATTTGTTGAAACAATAAAAAACAGCAAATCTATTTTCAAAAATATAATTGCATATTCGAACAGAACCGGGGATGACCTTAGCATATACGTACTTAATAACAGCGGAGACTTAATCTACCCTTATGAACCTTCAAATGACGAGGACCTTTCAGCGCGTACTCATTACTTTAACAACATGAAGGACGATTCGAACCACACAATATTGACAAACCCTGAAACAAACATAAGGGAGCTGGTAGCATATCAGAAATCGCCGTATACCGGCTGGACTTATATTACAGTTATGCCTGAAAAAACAATACTAAAGCCTGTGCAGAACCTGTCCAGGATACTGCTTTGGGTCGTAGCACTGTTCCTCTGCATATCGGTTGCGATCTCGTTTTATATGTCGTTAAGCCTTATAAAGCCGATTCATAAGCTCAGAAACATCATACACCAAACCGAGCTTGACACATTGGGCATCCATAAGGATAGTTCCCTCGATACTTCCATCGACGAGCTTGAAGAATTGAACCAGGCATTTCAGATCATGAGCACAAAGCTTAAACATTCAATGAACGAATTAATCTATACAAGGCAGCAGGAAATGAGGTCCCGGAATATGGCGCTGCAGTCACAGATTAATCCTCATTTTTACTATAATTCGCTGTCAAGCATCATCATTCTGGCCGAGAATAACCGCTGCGAAGATGTGGTTACGCTGTGCAGAAATCTTGGCAGCATTATGCGGTATATTACGAAAGATTCGGAAAACATGGTAACACTTCGGGAAGAAATAGATTATATAAAAAAATACCTGTACTGCATGAAAATCCGTTATCAATCAAGCCTTAACTACCAGATTGATATTGATGAAAAGCTTCTTGATATAAAAATACCGAAACTCATTATTCAGCCTATTGTCGAAAATGCTATCAAATACGGCACGGATTGCACGCCGCCGTGGTATATTTACATTAGCAGCACGCTATCTGATGATTATTGGAAAATCGACGTTATTGACAGCGGAAACGGTTTTCCGGAGGAGATGCTCGAAAAACTGAATGAAAAAATAGATAGCGCCAAAAATCATATCGGCATCCCAAATATCGAGATTGACGGAATGGGTCTTGTAAATGTATATTCAAGGTGGAAACTGCACTGCGGAAACAATATTATTTTTGCTTTCGGCAACACGGAAGAAGGAGGCGGCATTGTTTCGATAGGCAAATATTTGAGCAAGGCAGTAAATGAATAAACGCCATTTATTGCTGGTTCGGGATTGGAGAAAAAGTTATGGAAAACTGCAAATACACGGTTATTGTTGCTGAAGACGAAGAACTGCTGCTTAATGACCTTGTTCGAAAAATACATGACACACAACTGAATTTTCAGGTTATTGCAACGGCGCAGACAGGCAGCCAGGCATACGAACTTGCAAATGAAATGTCACCCGACCTTTTGGTCACCGACATCAAAATGCCTGTAATGGATGGTATTACGCTGCTTGAAAAAGTCCATATACTGAATCCGGATATTCAGTTTATTATCGTCAGCGGTTTTTCGGATTTCGAATATGCACAGAGGGCAATAAAAGTGCAGGTTTCTGATTATTTGCTGAAGCCTATCAACCCTGATCAGTTATACGAAGCTCTGCTGAATATCAGGAACAAACTGGAAATAGCGCAAAATACATATTACGAAATATTTAACCCGTCCATGGCGCGCCATACTTCTGAGCAAATAGCCGCCGTTCTGCAGGAATACATTGCATGCCATTACTGCAGTGATATAAACCTGAACCTGATTGCGAAAAACATGGGTTACAGTCCGGGGTACCTTACGAAAATTTTCGATCAGCATTATCAGATAACGCCCGCCAAATACATAATATCTCTCAGGATTGCGAAAGCAAAAAACTTGCTTATGTCCAGCCCTGAACTGACAATAAAGCAGGTTGGCGAACTTGTAGGATACCCTGATCAAAGCTATTTCAGCAGAATATTTAAAAAACAAACCGGGATCAGCCCTTTTGAATACAGGGAAAACACTACCTGATTGAGGTAAAAATACAAATTTGCCGAATATGGGGATTAACATGAAAGATAACAATACCGCTTTTGATCAGCATCCTTTAAGGCTTTGGTTTAAACAACCGGCCGTACGTTGGAACGAAGCCCTTCCGCTCGGCAACGGCCGGATGGGTGCAATGATTTACGGAAAACCTGATAACGAAGTTATTGATCTTACGGAAATAACATGTTTTTCCGGCGAGAAAGGCCATACCCTCTGCAGTGAGGACGCATCCGGATACTTTTACAAAGCCAGGGAGGACTTATTGAAAAACGATTATGAAAGCGCCCATGAAAACCTTGAGCATTTTGTCGGGACTCGGACGAATTACGGTACCCAGCTTCCCATGGGGCGCCTTGTAATTAAAATGAACAATATCCCGGGAAGCATTACTGACTATAAAAGGGACCTCTGTCTTAATTCCGCCGTGTCAACAGTATCATATTATGTGAACAGAATAAAACATGTACGCAAGGCTTTTATTTCAAACCCGCATCAAATAATGGCAATAAAATTAACCTGCGAAAAACCGGATCTTGATTTAACAATTTCAATTGACGGCGGGAACAATCCTTATAAAGTCAAAATGGATGAAAACCGCGATCTGCTCCTTTCAGGCAGCGCGTTTGAAAATGTCCACAGTGACGGAAAAACCGGCGTTTCTTTTCATGCGCGCCTGCGTGTAATTTCTTCCGGGGGCAGCGCCGAATACGGCGATAAAGAAATAACAGTAAAAAATACCTCGCAGGTTTTGATATATCTCGCATTTGAGACGGATTACAATGGAAACGATCCTTTCGCAGGCTGCAGCGAAAAAATCGAGAACTGCGTCAAATATTCCTTCGACGAACTGCTTAACGCACATGTAAGCGATTATAACGCGCTTTTCGGTCGCGTATCACTGTATCTCGGAAAAGAAGACGAGTGTCCCACCGACTCCCTGCTTGAAAAGGTTAAAGACGGATATATAAGTCCATATCTTTCGGCGCTTATGTTCCAATACGGCAGATACCTTCTTATTTCGAGTTCACGTGCCAATTCCCCTCTGCCCGCACCGCTCCAGGGAGCCTGGAACGATTCCGTCGCGTGCCGTATCGGCTGGACCTGCGACCTGCACCTTGACATCAATACTCAAATGAACTACTGGCCTGCCGAAGTTGTAAATCTTTCAGAATGCCATCTGCCCCTTTTCGACTGGATCGAAAATATGCTCGTTCCGTCAGGCCGTGAAACGGCAAAAATGTTCTACGGCCTTAACGGGTGGGTGGCCGAACTTGTTTCTAACGCCTGGGGGTTCTCCGACCCATACTGGCATATAAATTTAAGCCCATGCCCAACCTGCGGCGCCTGGCTGGCGACACATATGTGGGAACATTACCTGTTTACCGGGTCTCTCGATTTTCTCAGGGAACGTGTTTTTCCGGTCATCCATGAAGCGGTTTTGTTCTTTATCGATTACGTTTTTACCGATCCCGCTTCGGGATACCTGACATCCGGGCCGTCGGTATCGCCTGAAAACCATTTCCGTGTCGCCGGAAAACAATACAGCGCATCGCTCGGGCCGTATTATGAGATTGCCATTATTCGCGAGTTGTTTGACATATACATAAAAGCCGCCGGACTGCTTGGCTGTTCCGATTCTTTGTTAAACCGTGTCAGGAACTTCATCGATGCCCTTCCCCCGTTCCAAATCGGAAAGGACGGCGAGCTTAAGGAATGGGCGCACGATTATGACGCCGCGGACAGCCAGCACAGGCATACGAGCCACCTTCTGGCTCTGTACCCGTTTTCCCAAATAACACCTGGTGAAACGCCAGAACTTGCCGAAGCCGCAAGGAAAACGATACAAAAAAGACTGACGCCCACGGAAAACTGGGAGGATACAGGCTGGGCACGCTGTATGCTCATGCTCTATTCGGCCAGATTGAAAGACGCGGATGACGCTGTTGAACATATAAGAGTACTTCAGAAAAAACTCACTAACCCGAACCTCATGGTGAAGCATCCGCCGACGCGCGGCGCCCCGTCTTTTGCCGACGTATATGAACTTGACGGAAATACCGGGTTCACCGCGTGTGTCGCCGAAATGCTTATTCAAAGCCATAGATCTGAAATCGAACTTCTTCCCGCACTCCCGGAAGAATGGAATTCCGGGCGTGTTAAAGGATTGTGCGCACGGGGAGCTTTTACGGCGGACATCGAATGGAAAAACGGATCTCTACTTCGGGCTTCGATCCATCCGAAATTTGATTCACGATGCAGGGTCCGTTATAAGGATATTGTCCGTGAATTCGACTGCAAAGCGGGCCAAACCTGTTTTTTGGATAATAAACTTAATATTGCGGGT
The DNA here is from genome assembly GCA_036563955.1 of Clostridia bacterium. Lineage (GTDB taxonomy): Bacteria > Bacillota > Clostridia > DSM-8532 > DSM-8532 > DTU069. Next base: position 5,118 of record DATCLI010000259.1, read on the forward strand.
ATGCATTAAAGCTTGCCGTTATATATTGTACAGCTGATTTTTATTCAGGTTACATTGCAAAAGCCTTTATTAAAGGAGTGTTTTATTATGAAAATCAACAATTACAGCCTCAGCAGCGAAGCGCTGCGCCTTAATCTCGATAACGGGATAATTGAAATAAAACCTGTAACGGATAATATATTAAGAGTCAGGTATACCGCGCAAGACAGCTTCAGCACGCGCGAAAGCCTTATGTGCGTGCCTTTGCCAAAAATCCCCGTATCGTTTGATCTTAAGGAAACACAGAAGTACCTGTCATTGAAAACAAAGAAAATTGAGCTTAGAATCGGCAGGGATAATGCTGCCTTCACGTACTGTGATGCCAATGGGAATATCCTGGCGAAAGAACCGGAAAAAGGCGGAAAAACGCTTATTCCCGTTGATCTTGTAAAAACCGTTTTTGATGAAAATACGGAAGTCGAAACCGGTTCAAGCGCGGACGGAATGCGTTCGCACGCGAAGAATTACCGTGAAGTGGTCGACCATAAATCATACCACACAAAGCTTGAATTCGAATGGGATGACGACGAAGCGCTTTACGGCCTCGGTTCGCATGAAGAAGGCATAATGAACCTTCGCGGTCACCACCAGTACCTTTACCAGCAGAATTTTAAAGCCGTTGTTCCGTTTCTTATCTCCACAAACGGGTATGGAATCCTTTTCGACAGCTATTCGTTAATGACATTCCATGATGACGTTTACGGCTCATACATATGGTCGGAGTATAAT
>DATCLI010000260.1:0-3445 GCA_036563955.1 Clostridia bacterium
TCACTGTACAATATATAATGACAAGCTTTGATGCATACCAGCAATATATTTGTACGGCGGAACTCAAAGTATATAACATCGCAAATGCCATAAAACCAAAATTGGCTTTTCATACAGAAAAATGTATACTATAATAGTAGAGATATACAACTGTAGCTAAAACAACGGTAAAAACCGGTTAGCAATTTCAAAACACAAAGACTGCATATGCGAATGGTGCGGTATGTTAAATTTAACGATTAAAACGGACATAATGATATTAACCATGAAAAAATAAAAGGCTATAGAACTTTCAGTAATTAACTGTAGATTCAATAAAAATGTATTAACAAATAATATCATACGAGGAGACAGAAGATGAATTTATCCGATTTAAAAGATGTACTCATGACAACAAAGAAAGCGGTTCGTGAAGCGGGAAAAATTATTCTTGAGATATATTCAAAGGATTTTTCCATTAATTACAAGGACGATTATACTCCGATTACCGAAGCCGACAGAAAATCAAATGATTATATAATAAGTGTTCTAAAAAATAAATATCCCGAGTGTGCAATTTTAGCCGAGGAATCGCCGGATGATCCAAACGGAAGGATTAAAAATGACTGGTGTTTTATTATTGATCCTCTTGACGGAACAAAGGAATTTGTAAAAAAGAACGGCGAGTTTACGGTTAATGCTGCGTTAGCGTACAAGGGCAAAGCGGTTCTTGGGGTTATCGGCATCCCTGTGACGGATGAGCTTTATTATGCGGCAAAAGGAATGGGAGCATTTTATGAAGGTAACGGGCAGGTGCAAAAAATTAAAGTTTCAGACAGAACAAAGGACATACGTATTGTAATAAGCAGGTCACATCAATCCGAGAAGCTTTTGCAGCTGATTGAACGGAACAAAATAAAAAATGTCAGGACAGTCGGGAGCGCAATAAAGGGATGTTTAATCGCAAAAGGGCAGGCTGAAGTGTATTACAGGTTTGGAAAAACAATGGAATGGGATACCGCCGCAATGCAGTGCATTGTCGAAGAAGCGGGCGGTATTTTCAGACAGATGGATGGAACGGAAATGACATACAACAGGTTGGACAGTGTTAATGAAAAAGGTTTTTATGTTTTAAATAATGAATTAAACAAGCTGAATTAACCTGTGTTTTTTATCTAATAAATTCCCGGTTGTTTAAAGTAAAGAGTGCATGGGAGTGATGTAATGAATCATCTTGACAAATTGGAAAACAGGTCTGTTCATATTCTGCGCGAAGCATATGCAAATTTTAAGAACCTCTGTATGCTTTGGTCTATTGGCAAAGACAGCACTGTTTTGTTATGGCTGGCCAGGAAAGCTTTTTTTGGCCATGTGCCGTTCCCGTTGATCCATATTGATACGCATTACAAAATTCCTGAAATGGTTGAATACCGTGACAGGCTGGCATTGGAATGGAAGCTTGATATGATATACGGGGAAAACCGGGAAGCTTTGGATAAAAAGCAAACGTATCCTGATGGCAGCGCAAGCCGCATTGAGTGCTGCAAAAAATTAAAAACGGAAGCCCTGGTAAATACACTGAGCGGAAAGTGGCCTCGTTACCGAATGAACCATGATAAGGGAGTATACGAGATAGACAGCAATACGGAGCCTTTTACAGGAGTCATTGTCGGTGTAAGAGCCGATGAAGAAGGAAGCCGTTCAAAGGAAAGGTATTTTTCTCCCCGGGATAAAAACAGTGACTGGGATATCGGAGACCAGCCTCCGGAATTCTGGGGACAGTATAAAACGGATTTCGCTCCAAATACCCATATACGCATTCATCCGCTTTTGGATTGGACCGAGCTTGATATCTGGGAATATATAAGGCGTGAAAAAATACCTACCGTTTCACTGTACTACAACAAAGGAGACGGAAAAAGATACAGGTCTTTAGGCTGCTGGCCCTGTACATTTCCTGTCGAGTCTGATGCAAGGAATGTAGACGAAATTATTGCCGAGCTCAAAACCGGAAAATTTTCAAACATTGCCGAGCGATCCGGACGGGCGCAGGACAAGGAAGACGGCGGAGGGCTCGAAGAACTGAGAAAAAGCGGGTATATGTAGTATTCCAGGGAGACGAGGATTGAATATGGATCATCCAATAAACAAAAGGGACTTAATTAATAAAAATGACATGAATATAGTTATCGTGGGGCATGTTGATCACGGAAAAAGTACCGTAATAGGAAGGCTTTTGGCTGATACGCATTCTCTGCCGATAGGAAAGCTCGAACAGGTGAAGGAAACCTGCCGCCGCAATTCGAAGCCTTTCGAATATGCGTTCCTTTTGGATGCATTAAAAGACGAGCAGTCCCAGGGGATCACGATTGATGCGGCACGCTGTTTCTTTCAGACTGATCTCAGAAATTACATCATTATTGATGCACCCGGACATATTGAATTTTTAAAGAATATGATAACCGGGGCAGCCCGCGCTGAAGCGGCGCTTCTGGTTATTGACGCCTCGGAAGGCGTTCGCGAGAATTCCAAAAGACATGGGTATATGCTCTCAATGCTTGGTATTAAACAGATTTGCGTACTTGTTAGCAAAATGGATCTTGTAAATTATAATGAAAGATCGTTTAAAAGGATTGAACGGGAATACCGGCGCTTTTTGCGAAAAATTGATCTTGAGCCTGCAGGTTTTATTCCCGTAAGCGCTGCGGAAGGCGAAAATATTGCGAATCACTCATCTAAAATGCCATGGTATGAAGGAAAGAATGTTTTGGAAATGCTCGATTCTTTCCAAAAAGAGGAACTTCCCGAAGACAAACCATTCAGAATGCCGGTTCAGGATGTCTATAAATTCACAAAAAACAACGACAGGCGCAGAATAATAGCCGGAACAATAGAAAGCGGAAAGTTGTCGGTTGGCGATGAAGTCATTTTTTACCCGTCCGGTAAAAGAACAAAGGTAAAAACCATTGAAGCGTTTAACAGTGACGTGCCGAAATCGCTCAGTGCAGGGTGGGCATGCGGCTTTACGGTTACGGAACAGATCTATGTAAAAAGAGGTGAAATAGCCTGCCTTGCTAAAGAACCAAAACCAAAGGTGACGGGCCGTGTGCTTGTAAACTTGTTCTGGCTCGGGAAAAAACCATTTGTAAAAGACAAAACTTATACGCTTAAGCTCGGAACCGCCCGTGTGGACGTGCAGTTGGAGAATGTCACCAGTGTCTTAGACGCGTCAAATCTTGATAAAATAAAAAAAGATTATATTGAACGTTATGAAGTAGCTGAATGCATATTAAGCATGGACAGGCATATTGCCTTTGATCTGATGGTTGATAACGCTGTAACAAGCAGGTTTGTAATAGTTGATGAATACGAGATCTCCGGCGGCGGGATTATTATGCATGATCTGGAGGATCATACAAGCTGGGTTCGGGATAAAGTGCTGATGCGAAATTACAAATGGATAGGC
>DATCLI010000261.1:0-2189 GCA_036563955.1 Clostridia bacterium
AGCTTTAATTCTCTGTCCGTATCGACTAGTAAACACTACTCCACAAATGATAATGCTGCATGCCGCTCCTTCGGAGAAATCAGTTATGGCACTCAAAACATTATTCTCAATAAGGCTGGTGTGGCTTATTATTTGGGAAAGAACCCAAAGCAAAGCTCCTGCCGTCAATAATATATGAATTCTTCTGGTAAATCGCTCCGTTTCATTATTCGTATAATCCACGGCCTTTAATGCGGCTTCCTTTAACTCATTATTCATCTTCTCATCACTCATTTTCTCATTATTCATCCTCTCATTATTCCTTTCCCCATTTAATAATTCCCTGAAATCAACACCATAGAAATCAGACATCTCTATCAAAATGTCCAGATCCGGCATGTTTCTTCCGGTTTCCCACCGTGAAACGGTCCTGTTTGATACATGAAATATTTCAGCCAACTGTTCCTGCGTTAGCCCTTTTTCCTTTCGAAGCTCTTTCAGAAAGGAACCTATTTTTTTCTGGTCCATGTAAATCCTCCATACATCATAAAAATAACTGTTCGCTTGAGAAAATACCACGACATAAAGTGAGAATTACAAGTTTTCCGTATTGGACACATCATGTCGGGTTTGCACCGAAAGTCTTGAAGATGGTCATATTCCGTGTAGCATAACTCAAAAGAAAGCTTCCCAATATTATGTGCTTAACCGTTAATCATACGATTCACAATTTTTCACATTTTATCACGATTGCTTACGGGTATCAATACATTATATGACCAAAACATCATATAAAAAACGCCTCTGTAACCGTATTATAAATAAGTATTGACAAAGCGTGTATAGTGTATATAATGTGTATATACACATTGAACTTTTACACAATGCAATGAGGTGATTGAATGAACAAGGTGCTTGAAGTGATTGGGCTGGAAAAGCATTATGACAACTTTACGCTCGACAAGGTTTCGTTCTCAATTGAACCTGGATATATCATGGGCTATATCGGTCCGAACGGGGCGGGAAAGACGACAACTATCAATGCCATACTGGACATAATAAAGCCGGACAAGGGCAAAATAATGCTGTTTGGCAAAGAGCTTAACGGCAACGCCTGTGAAATCAAGCAAAGGATAGGATTTATCATCGGTGAGAATGCCTTTTATGAGTTCATGAACGCAAAAGAAATGGCAGGCATAATATCAAGATTTTATAAACGCTGGGACTGGGGCTTGTTCAACAAGTATATGCGTGAATTTGAGCTTGATCCTGGGAAGAAAATCGAATCCTATTCCAGGGGGATGAAAGTAAAATTCGCGTTAGCTTGTGCGCTGAGCCATCATGCCGAGCTATTCATCCTCGACGAACCCACCTCCGGGTTGGACCCGGTATTCAGGAGCGAGTTGATGGAAATATTCCAGCAAATCATTTCAGACGGTGAAAAGACAATTCTGTTTTCAACGCATATCACCTCTGATCTTGACAATATTGCAGACTATATTACCTTTATTTATCAGGGCCGGATTGTTTTTTCCCGGGACAAGGATTCCATCATGACGGAATTCGCCCTGGTCAAGGGCAGAAAGGACCAGCGTGATATGGTACTCGGCAGTGGGAAAATCAAGGGCATGCTTGAGTCTGATGTAGGATTTTCAGCTCTGACCGATGACAGGAACTGGTTTTTTAGGAACGCGCCCGGCAGTCTTGTTATCGAAAGAGCCACACTGGAGGATATCATGGTACATTTTGTAAGGGGGAATAAAAAATATGACAAGCTTGCTATATAAGGACTGGAGTATAATTAAAAAAACGAGGGCGCTCTATTTTTCAGTGCTGTATTTTTCCCTCATTATGCCTTCGTTTCAAAACATGGATTTCTTCGGGAAAAGCTTTTTGGCCAATTTCTACTACATTTTTATAATCTATTTGCTGTTCTCTTATCTGACTGCATATGATTACAAGTACAACAGCGATAACTTTATACCTGCCTTTCCGGTTACAAAAAAGCAAATTGTTGCCGCAAGGTATGTATTCGTCGCTCTGACCTTTGCGGCCTGCCTGGTTCTGCAATCGGTTGTCAGAATTGTCATTTTGGTTTTAAAGGGCCAGGATATAAATATTATGAATGTTATGGACTATGGACAGGCGGCTATATTGATTTTAGTTTTCAGCCTCTACTTTGGGATTGTACTACCGTTATACTACAAGTT
>DATCLI010000262.1:0-3836 GCA_036563955.1 Clostridia bacterium
GTATTAAGTGTTCCGCATTGTTATTTTCTGAATATCGATAAATTTCCTAATTGATTTTCCTCCAATTATGTAAACTTTCGCCATAAATGATGCAATATTTACTTAATTTCTGAACAATATTCCCCGAAACCCCTTAAAATACCGATTCTGCGGCATTTATAATATGAATATTTACATTGCGCAGGTACCGGCATAAAATAGTATTGTAAGGTGAAAATACCGGTTTATCGGCAGTTTGAAGACTTTCTGATATTGACTGTAAATGGTTTCCGTAATATAAAATTAATTAATCCCGTTTGTTTTTGGGGAGGGACGGCAAGTGCAAACTTACCAGAGTACAAGTGCAATTGGGGTAAGAAGGAAGGCGTCATCGGCAGGAATATTACGCAGGATAAGGCACAAGTTGATAATAAGGGGAGAATGGCAGCTTTATCTTTTGATTTTGCCTGTCGTAGTATACTTTATTATTTTCCACTATGCGCCGATGTACGGTATCCAGATTGCCTTCAGGAGATACAGTATATCAAAAGGAATCCTGGAAAGTCCGTGGGTGGGTCTTGAATATTTTAAAAGATTTCTTAATTCACCGATGTTTTTGACGATGTTGAGGAACACGGTTGTACTCAGTTTCTATGATTTGCTTGTAGGGTTCCCTTTTCCGATTATATTTGCTGTTGTGCTGAATCATACCCAAAGCAAAAGGCTCATTAAGTTTTCGCAAACCATAACGTTTGCGCCGTACTTCATATCAATGGTTGTTCTGGTAGGAATGCTTTATCTTTTCCTGTCACCAACATCCGGTTTTGTCAATACCATTTTGAAATCTTTCGGCTTTGAATCGATTTATTTTATGGCGGAAGCCGATTGGTTCAGACATATATATGTTTGGTCGCATGTATGGCAGCGCATGGGATACCAGGCAATTATTTATTTTGCGGCATTGACGGCGGTGGATCCTGGGTTGTATGAGGCCGCGACAATCGACGGTGCGACAATATTGCAAAAAATATGGTATATAGATTTTCCGTCAATTACTCCGACATTAGTCACAATGCTTTTATTATCCGTCGGAAGAATGCTCAATGTTGATACGCAGAGGACACTTCTTATGCAGACGGCGACTAACCTTGAAACTTCTGAAATATTTGGTACATATGTATACAAGGTAGGTCTTATTAATGCCCAGTTCAGCTATTCCACGGCAATAAACCTGTTCCAGACAATGGTAAATCTTATACTGCTGATTACCGTAAATCAAATAAGCAAAAAGCTGACCTCGGAAGGCTTATGGTAGGAGGTGAGGCAGGTTGAAAAATGCGTCTGTAATTAAAAATTCAAGGGAAGATATAATATTTGGGTTTATAACGAGGGCATTATTGATTTTAGGCTGCCTGGCCGTTCTTTATCCGCTTTATTTCATACTTATAGCATCTATCAGCGACCCTGATTTTGTAATCGCCGGAGGGGTTACATTTTACCCAAGGGGAATAACATTTACCGGATACGAAAAGATATTGAGGTATAGTCAATTGATTAACGGTTATAAAAATTCTTTCTACTATGCTATTGTAGGCGGGATTTTAAGTGCAGTCTTTACCCTTTTTGCAGCATATCCGTTATCAAAAAGCGATTTTTCCGGAAGAAAGCCGTTTGGGATATTTCTTCTTATAACGATGTTCTTTTCAGGAGGTCTTATCCCTCTTTATATAGTGGTAAATGATCTTAAACTTAGAAATACGCCGTATGTTTTATTAATTGTAAACGGGATACAGGTAATGAACCTTCTTGTAACCAGATCGTATTTTAAATCAAGTCACATCGAAAGTCTTAATGAAGCGGCGGAAATAGACGGCTGTTCACACTTTGGATACTTTTTCAAAATTCTGATGCCGATATCAAAGCCGATTATCATTGTGCAGCTTCTGTTTTATGCGGTCTGGCAGTGGAATGATTTCTTCAGGGCAATGATATATCTTGATAAACAAGATTATCAGCCGCTGCAGATTGTTTTAAGGGATTTGCTTACAATGTCCCAGGTTTCATCGACATTGTACGATATGGCAGAAGATCAGAATATGCTTACTGAAATGCTGAAAGCTGCCGAACAGATGAAATATGGAGTTATTGTGATGGCAACGCTGCCAATACTGGTACTGTACCTTATTATGCAGCAGTATTTTGTTCAGGGAATTACAATGGGGTCGGTAAAGGGATAATGTTTTGATTGTTTCCCGAAAGGGTTAACAAATATTATTATATACAGGAGGGTTTTAGATGAAAAAGGTAAAAGTGGTAAGAATAATAACACTTATGATTATTACATCCATAGTTTTTCTTACAGTAGGATGCGCACCGGCTTCCTCGCCTGGTCAGGTGAAGGAAACGGTAAAAACACCGACGCAGGCCCCGGCTAAAGAGCAAACTCCGGCAAAAGAGCAAACTCCGGCTAAAGGGCAAGAACGTGAGATGGTAGGGAACATGTATAAAACCGGTCTTCCCATTGTCAAGGAGAAGGTAAAATATTATTTTATGGGCTTGCAGATGAACAACACCCGACCGAGCAATCTTGACGAAACGGAAATGATGATTAAAATTTCCGAAGAAACCAACATTGAAATTGATTGGGATCTGATACCGCAGGCATCATGGACCGAAAAGAAAAACCTCATTGTTGCCAGCCGCGAATTACCGGATGCATTCTTCGGACCAAAGAGCTTGTCGGCGGACGAAGTTCAAAGGTTCGGCGGCGATGGGATACTGATCGATTTGGAAGACTTGCTTGCCGAATACGCTCCGAACATTAATGCAATACGTGCCGAATATCCTATGTACGATAGCTTCTTAAGAAGCATGGACGGGAATTTATATCAGTTGGGTTCTCTGTCTGACCAGGGCTTTGATTCACTGATCGCTACCATAATCAACAAGGGATGGCTCGAACAGCTTGGCCTTCCGGTACCGACCACGACAGATGAGTTTTACAGAGTTCTTAAAGCCTTTAAAGAGAATGACATGAACGGCAACGGCAAGAAAGATGAAATACCAATCAGCTTCCTTTTTGAAGAAGGCAAGGATTTAAACCGTGAAGTAAAACGTGATTTCAGGCCGATTTATTACGCTTTCGGATGCCTTGACACTCCGTTCCATATTATGATTTCGGATAATGATGAAGTGTTCTTTACAGCCAGTATGAACGAGTGGAAAGAAGCGACAAAATTTATGAGGAAGCTTTGGGAAGAAGGGTTAATGGATCCCGAAGTATTCACACAGGACAGGACATTGCTGACAAACAAGCTTAGAACACAGAAAAATGTCGGAGTTTATACCGATTACAGGCTTGGCAGTTCAATGCTCCTTATAGAGGACGAAGACCTTTATACACACGTTCCGCCATTGAAATCTCCGGATGGGAAGCAACTTTGGGCGAGAGCCGATACAAGTGTAGCCGAAGGTGCATTTGCCATAACTTCAAAAGCCAAGAACCCCGAAATTCTGATCCGCTGGATCGATCACTGCAACCAGGAAGAATACACTCCGCAGATGGCATTCGGAATGTTTAAGCCGGAAGGGTGGAGTGCAACCGAGGCTCTTGTTCCTTCAGCAGAAGTACCCGGAAAATATGAAGTTAATACGCTTCTTAGACCCAGCACGGTTGATCCGAGTGCCTGGTTTATGAGCGCTCCCATTGCCCAGGGCTGCACACTGCTGACCAAGAAGGCTATGGATAAATACGTTGCGGAGAAACTCAGCAGTGTTAAAAAGACGGAAACGTGTGAAGTATACCGTCCGTATCTGAGCAAATGGCCGTACAATTACCAGTATAAGTTCAGTCCCGA
>DATCLI010000263.1:0-8589 GCA_036563955.1 Clostridia bacterium
CGGATTTAATGCTCAAGCTTTGATGCAAAAGAAAGCCCTTTTGTCATGGGCTTTCTTTTTGCGTGTATAGCATGCACGCTGTCTTAACGGTGAAAGACCGTGCAGGGGTTCGTTTTTGAAAATTCTGATATAAGCCAAAAATAAAATTTGCTTGATTTATATTTGAAAATTCCATAAAATAAGGAAATCAGTATTTTATACAACTTAGGCAGTTTTTTCTTTTTTCCGAGTTTGCATCTGTCTGTAACATCGAGTTTGGCATCTATCTGTAACATCCTGGGTCACTTGACAGCAAAACAAATAATCCAGGCTGACCGGTAAGGCTTAAAAGAATAAAAAGAGAGAGGTGGAGTTTATGATACGCTCCGATACTCCGTATTTGCCTGCTGATGTGAACTACGACAGGGAAAGACTGACTGTTCTCGACAATCATTTTAAAAAGATGATTGGGAAAAAAGAAATTTTGTCCGCCAATTACTGCCTGTCGAGAGACGGTAAAATATTCGCAAATGCGGCTGTGGGAAAACTATCGTACAGGGAGGACGACGATCGCCAACTGCAGCCCGATACGATACAATGGATTGCGTCAATTACGAAATTGTTCTGCGCGGTTGCGATATTCAAACTGGCGGAAGACGGTATGCTTAGGCTCGATCAGACAGTGGGTGAATTCATTGATGAATTCAGGGAACCGCCGTTCAACAAAATAAACATTGCGCACCTGCTGTCGCATACATCGGGTTTGGTTCCCGATCCTGGAACATTTGAAAACAAATATTTTAAGTCCCCGTGGTATTTTATTGAGAAAATGGAGGGGACGAACTGGATTGAAGCCGCCCTTTCCGCGGGAATGTACAGGAAATCCGGAGAAGAATGGGCGTACTGCAGTTTTGGCTATGTTATACTCGGCGAGGTTATTGCAAGGGTAAGCGGTATGTTTGCCCATGACTATATTGTTGAGAATATAGTTAAGCCGTGCGGTTTGAAAGATACGGGTTTTACCCCTGCGAGGGAACAGGTATTAAGAATGAATGTCCTGAACAAACGCAGGGAAGAAAGAATGCTGTCATTTTTGAATAATGAGAACCAGGAGGACAGTATATGGAGCAAAATTCCCTCAACCGGCGGCGGAATGTTTTCAACCGCTTATGATTTGAATAAGTTCGGAACAATGCTATTAAACAACGGTACATATGAAGGAAAACGGATAATAGGCAGAAAAGCGGTTGAAAAGATGTCAACATTCTATCTCACCGGCGATGTGAAGGACTACTGCTGGAACGCGGGAGGTATTCCGCGTTTGTACGGCCTTGGCCCTGATATGAGGCATAACCTCACAACATTTTATACGAAAGGTTCGTATTTCCACGAAGGGGCAGGGGCATGCAGTCTGATTATCGATCCGTTTGAAAAACTTGTGGCCTCATGGTTTGTACCTTTTAAAAACGATGCCTGGTATGCTCATGGGCTTTACAATGTGGCTGCAATCATATGGTCGGGGCTGAAATAATGAATTATCTCGCGAAAAAATTTAAGGTCGTCAAGGCCGTGGCACTGGTTACATATAAGGAATGGAGCGCATACCGCACACATTCGATGGTGTCGATATTTGTAGGGCCTGTTTATTTCATTGTGCAGTATTTTATCTGGTCGGCCGTTTATTCAGGGAGAGCTTCACTCAACGGAATGGAGCTTTCCCAGATGCTGACTTATTTCGGAGTTACCACATTAATCGGGTACCTTACAATGGATTTTGCGGACTGGAACCTTCAGATGCTTGTGCGGACCGGGAAATTCCTGACCTTTGCGCTGCGGCCGATACACCACCGCTTTTTTGCGCTGTCGCAGAAAATAGGGCATAGAATTCTAGGCTTTATTTTTGAGTTCCTGCCCTGTCTTTTTATATTTGTTTTTATATTCAAAATAAACTTGCGGCCCGCAAGTTACGGCTGGGCAATTATATCGGTGGCTCTTGCTTTTTTGATGAACCTGTATCTGAACTACACAATTGGCATGACGGCTTTCTGGCTCGTACAGGCTACCGGTGTGCGCAGGGTATATCTTCTTTTGCAGGGTATTTTTTCGGGCGGATTGATCCCTCTTGTGTTTTTCCCGCCGGCAATACAGAAACTTTTGCTGCTTCTGCCGTTTCAATATGTGTCATATGTTCCGGCAATGGTCTTTATAGGAAGCTATACCCTTGCGGGTGTGTCGATGCCGATTCCGCATATTGTCGGGCTGCAGGCTGCTGCCGTTGCGGCAACGGCGCTTTTCAGCGAATATATTTACCGTCTGTCAATGAAAAGGTTTACCGGGGTTGGTGCATAACAGCGTGACTGGAGGAAAAATGCTTAAAAAATATATTGGGATATACATGGAATGCATTAAGATATCTATATCAACCGCGCTTACATACAGGCTTAATTTTCTTTTGGATAATTTTATCGCACTTTTAAGCAATATTTTTTTCCCGCTCGTTACGCTGTTAATTTACGGTTCGGGAGCGGAATTTCCGAACTGGTCGCTGTACGAGGTTTTGCTTATCCAGGCTGTGTTTACGATGTCGACAGGAATAGCGAATATCCTTTTTAACGGCGTTTTATGGGCGACAATGCGGCATATTATTGAAGGAAGTCTCGAAATCGTGCTGATAAAGCCTGTTGGCTGCCTGTTTTTTCTGACTGCTTCAACGGTTGATTTCAGCGGCGCCGGTCTAATCCTCGGCGGAGCGGTATTATTTGCCGTTGCGCTTTCCCATGCCGGACCGGTTTCAATCCTGATGGTTTTACAATTTTTGATACTTTTTATATCAGGGGTTTTTGTCATGATGGGTATTTCATTCATCATGGCGGCCACGTCGTTCAAATGGGTCGGAAACTCAAGACTGCCTGAAATTTTTGACAGCATCAAATATTTCGGAAGATATCCGCAAAACATTTTTCACAAAGCCATTTCAGGCTTTACTTCGTTTATCATACCCGTTGCGATGATAGGGTATTTTCCCGCGGCGGCTCTTCTGGGAGAAGCGGACGGCACCGCTTTTATTGCAATAATCCCGTGCCTTTTGTTTGCAATGGCGGGAGTTTTGCTGTTCAGGCACATGATCCGTTTATATGAAGGAGTAGGAGGATAGACAGTTGGAAATAATCAGCGTAAGCAGCTTAACGAAAACATATTATACATACAGAAGGGGAAGCAGTTTCAAAGATACTTTAAAGAGCTTTTTCCGACGGGAAAGAATCAGCATAAACGCGGTTCAGAATGTATCATTTGAAGTCGAAGAAGGACAAATCACCGGTATTCTTGGTCCGAACGGGGCAGGAAAATCGACGACTATTAAAATGCTTACGGGAACGCTTTATCCCACGAGCGGGAATATTTCGGTTATGGGCTATACGCCGTTCAGGGACAGAAACACATACGTGAACCATATCGGCGCCGTGTTCGGACAGAAGTCGCAGCTTGTTTGGGATATTCCGCCGGTAGACAGCTTCCATATGAACAAGGCCATTTATTCAATTCCGGAAAAGGAGTTTAAGAAAACGCTCGATGAATTAACAGGCCTGTTTGAACTCGAAGATATAATTGAAAAGCCCACTCGTGTTCTTTCGCTCGGCGAGCGCATGAAATGCGAATTTGTAATGGCAATGCTGCACAGGCCCCAAATTGTATTTCTCGATGAACCGACGATAGGTCTTGATATTATAGCCAAACAGAAAATAAGAGCGTTTATCAGGGAAATGAACAGGCAGGGAGTTACTTTCATTCTTACGACGCATGATCTCGAGGATGTCGAACAGCTTGCAAGGAAGGTTATAATAATAAATCACGGGCAGAAGGTTTTTGATGATACGCTTCAAAAGCTGAAGATGAACCTGGGAGCGAAAAAGATTATACGCGTCATACTTACAAAGCCCGTCGCCGGGTTTGAACTTGACAGCGTAAAGGTTATTGAAAGGAATTCGGATCTCGAATATACGATGGAAGTCAACCTTGAAAACAATTCGATAAACGCGGTAATAAGACAGCTTACGGAGATGTGCGAGTTTTCCGACATATCGATAAAAGAGCTGCCGATGGAGAAAATTATAACCGAAATCTATGAAAGCGAAGGCGTTAAGGAATAGGCATACTTTTTTGTGCCTATTTCTTAATGTAACGGAATTTGTTTCATAACGGTGAGCTGTGATAAAGCAAGCAGTTATTTGGCTTTTATTGCCTTAAGAATTTCCGCCATGTTTTTCCCGAGGGTAACCATTGTGTCCAGTCCTTCTTCGTCACTTTTAACGGTGCCGGCAGCATTGCCGATTCCCTGGTTCCAGTAACTGGACCCGACAACAATGCATTCCGATATCGTAAACAGGTTATTCATTGCGTTAAAAGCCGCAAGAGCCCCATTCCGCCTGACTGCCACAACACTCGCGCAAACCTTCCCTTTGAGAGTCTTTACGGACCTTGTTGCATAGCCGACCCGGTCAATAAAAGCCTTCATCTGGCCGCACATATCCCCAAAGTAAACAGGCGCGCCCAGGATAATTCCATCCGCCTGTTCTATTTTCTCAATTGACGGATTGACGATATCATCATTGAAAACGCATCTTCCGTTTTTCAGTTCCCTGCATTTCAGGCAGGCGGTGCAGCCGTGAATATCGCGTGTTCCAACATGTACGAGTTCGGTTTCGATGCCTTCACTTTCCAGTGCTTTCAGAACCGTATCAAGGAGTATGTATGTATTTCCTTTTGGTCTCGGGCTTCCGTTAAACGCAACTACTTTCATATTACCATCCTTTCACTTAATATTTCCAGGAATAAAATATATCAGCCTGTACAGGCGGGCAGCTTTTTTATCACAGCATGGAAAGCCAGCTTTCTTAAAAACCCAATTATTATTTTACACTAACTGAATTGAAATTGGTACTAAACGAAAAGTGAATATGTGGATCTTTATGGATCCAAATTTATTGCTAGGATGGATATTGTAATATATTTTTTGGTTCAGTACCATTCAGGGAGGGAATAGCATGAACATGGTCAGAAAGCTCGGACGGACGGGCATTGCGGTAAGTGCCCTGGGTTTGGGTTGTTGGGCTATCGGCGGTGAAATGTACCTTGACGGAAAAGCGGACGGATGGGGGAATATTGACGACAGTGAGTCCGTTCGTGCAATACACAAGGCAATATACATGGGGATAAATTTTCTTGACACTGCCGATGCATACGGCGTCGGGCACAGCGAAGAAGTCATCGGAAAGGCGATAAAGGGAAACAGGGATAAGGTTGTCATCTCTACAAAATTCGGTTATTTCGGAAACGAATCAACACGAATGCTTCACGGCATTAATCTTGACCCGGATTATATTGAAAAAGCCTGCAATGCTTCACTAAAAAGGCTCAAAACGGATTATATCGACCTATATTTGCTCCATGTCGGGGACATAAAATTTTCGGAGGCGTATTTAGTAATATATGCGCTGGAGCGGCTTGTAAAAAAGGGAAAAATTCTTTCATACGGATGGAGCACCGATTTGATAAACGGCGCCAGGGTATTCGCCGCCCAAAAGAGCTGCAGCGCCATCCAGCATCATCTTAATGTATTTGATGACGCTCCGGAGATGCTGAGACTTTGCGAAGACAATAATCTGGCAAGCATAAACCGCTGTCCGCTTGCAATGGGATTGTTAACAGGAAAATTTACGGAAAAATCGCAGTTGTTGAGCGATGATGTCAGGGGTGCGGGTCACAGTTGGGTTTCATATTTTGAAAATGGAAAGCCAAAGCAGGAGTTTTTGAAAAAAATCAGTGCAGTCAGGGAGATATTAACTTCAGGAGGAAGGACTCTGGCGCAGGGCGCGATTGCATGGATCTGGGGCAAAAGCGAAAACACAATTCCGATACCGGGATTCAAAACAACGGCGCAGGTGGAGGAAAATGCCCGGGCTATGGAATACGGACCGCTGACAAGGGAGCAGATAGCCGAAATAGACAGGCTGCTTAATCGAAACGGGGATTAGTTTCTTCCATTATTAAGCGCAAGGATGTCTGAAAGGCTACAATAACAGAGTTCCTTTAATTATTTCGACTCCTTGCGTAATTTCTTCCGGTTGAAGATTACCGTAGCCCAGAACAAGCTGATTCCTGTGGAAGCCTTTTTGAATCGCATAATCTTCAACCCAATCCACAGCCACGCCGTTCTCATACAGTTTTTTTAAATCCTCCGGACAAAAATCATGGTTTGGGAAAGTTACGAGGACATGAAGCCCCGCGTTGGCGCCGGAGATTTTTATCCTGCTTTCAAAAGCGCTGTGCAGACTTTGAATCAGATGCATTCTTTTCTTTTCATAATGCTTTTTCATTTTGTATATGTGCCTGTCCAACTGCTTTTCTTCAATGAATCGGGCCATCGCCAGTTGTTCATGCGTTGCGGCATGAATATTCAAGCGCGTCATCATATCGACGATTTCGGCGTTTAAATGCCTGGGTGCAATCATATATCCCAGGCGAAGCCCCGGAGAAAAGATTTTGCTGAATGTTCCGATATAGATTACGCGATCGGGGTCAAGGTGCCTCAGGGATTGGATCGGAAGTCCTCTGTACCGGAATTCGCTGTCATAGTCGTCTTCAATAATATACGCGTTGTTACTGCGTGCAAAATCCAATAATTGAAGGCGGCGGTTTATCGGCAGGACACCTCCGATTGGAAATTGGTGTGAAGGAACGACATATATTAATTTTGCGTGACAGTTTTCAGGCAGGTTTTCTGTTTTTATTCCGAACTCGTCCACTGAAACAGGCAGTAAATCGTATCCGTGATATTTAAATATAAACTGAATAAAATCGATGGATGGGTCTTCGATAATAACAGCAGAAGATTTTCTGCGAAAAATTCCCGCAAGCAGATCAATACCACGCGTTGTTCCCGGTATTATAAGAATATCTTCGGGTTCGCATTCGATACCCTTGGAACGGAAAAGATACCGGGATATTGCGCGGCGAAGTTCGCGTTCGCCTGAAACAGGCCTGTACTCATAAGCGTTAGCAGATGAGTACATACAAGTTTCCTTTAGAGTTTTTGCCCATTGAGCACGGGGAAAAGAAAGGCTGTCAGGGTTTCCGGAATGAAACCGGATTATTTTCCTGTGTGAGGAGTTTACGGCTTTTGGATATCTATTTGGATCTTCCAGCATTTCCGGCAGTAAGGTTTTATCCAAATTGACGACAAAGGTTCCGGAACCTTGCCGGCTTTCCAGGTATCCCTCGGCCAGGAGCTGGTCATATGTATTTAACACGGTGTTTCGTGATATGTTCAGTTCGTTTGACAAATGCCTTGAAGAGGGAAGTTTTTCGCCCCCTTTCAGTTTTCCATTAAGAATCATCGAACGGATTTGCGCAATTAACTGCTCCGTTATTGAAACGGGTGATTCCCTGTTAATATGCAGCCCTAATATTGACAACACCTCCCGCCTTTGAAATAAGCCGTCCGTGTTATATTTAATATACAGCACGCGGCAATTTCTGTCAAAGCCGGCACAAGCGGGTGCCAAAATCTATGAAAGCAAAGGTTTGAAAGAGTAATCTATTTTTACCAAATCAGATATGCTATAATCTTTTATAGATATCTGCTTTATTATTTATCAATGTCTTCAGAATATACCGGCCTCTGTAAATCGGCCACCAGTCTTCACCTGCCTCCCCGGTGAAGCGATGGACTTCGAAAGCTATGGGGGTAATATGTATGTATAAATTAGTTCTTGTGGAAGATGAGGAAATTTTCAGGAAGGTACTGCCTGAAATAATCGATTGGAAGGCATTAGGTTTTGACATTGTCAAAATTGTGGAAAATGGACGGAAGGCTTTGGAATACCTACAGGAAGAGCAGGTAGATGTCATATTGACCGATATTAGAATGCCGGTCTTGAATGGTTTGGATCTTGCCATGGAAGTGAAAAACCGTTACCCTATGACAAAGATCATCCTGCTCAGTGCATTCAATGAGTTCGATTACGCCAGAAAGGGAATCGACTGCGGTGTATATGGTTATATCCTCAAATCCGAAGGTGAAGAAGAAATCGAAAGATACTTCAGAAATCTGAAGGAAATACTCGACAGCGAATTATTCTATGAGAATAGAGATATATGGGGGCAAAGGGAACTATTTGCGCAATACATTATTAAAGATGAAGCCGTTCCTGCCGGTAAAGTCCAGGATATCGCAAAAAAAGCGCGTCTCCCGGTTACATATGAAAACTGTACGGTTTCGCTTTTTGAACTTGATGAGAAAAGATATCTGGATTATTTATACAATACCGAATATATAGCTCAATTGATATTTCACATCAGAAACTTTCTGGTTTCCCGAATAGAATTAAAACAAATGGGTTATGTCCTTATATTGAAATCAACAGTGTATGTAATATGGAACATTGAAAAGCAAAAGGCGTTAAAAAGGCTTGGAGCCATATTTGCCGATCTTTGTTCAGAGATTCAGTTATATGATAACGGTGAAGAACCCCAAATCAGTATTACCTGTGCTGTTGGTATGCCCGGAAGCGGCATTGCCGGGCTGCAAAATTCCTACCGCAAAGCTAAACA
>DATCLI010000264.1:0-3188 GCA_036563955.1 Clostridia bacterium
GGGTTGATGTCTGCAAAGGCTGGGAATAAAAGAAAAAAATATTGTTAAAGTTTGGAATATGGTGTATTATGGAAATGCTCATATATCGAAATAAAAGATGGGCCGCCGGCCCATAAGCGATTTTTTTCGTTTTATATGTAAAAGAAAGGAGAAAAAGTAATAAATGAGCATTTTGGATAATATTCAGATTCCTCCCATTGAAGGGGAAGAACCTTTATATGAATCAAAATACGGCGTTTGCATCGAATGTGGAATTGGGATACCGGTATATATATTTGTATCAAACAAAAGGATTGTTACATTTATGGAAGTGTCATTGATAAATCCCAAAAATTGGCTCATGCGCAGTATTCCGTTTTCAAGGTTCTGGCTTAAGAAGGAGTGGGAAGTTAAGCATTGCTGCATGTCCGATGAATTGGCATATATAGAAAGATGCAAATATGGTCTCAATAATAAGCTGCTCAGGTTTCAAAAGGCCGATGGCACGAGTTTTACGCTCGGGCTCGGCAATGGCAGGAGATTTGAAGAATTCTACATATTAATTGAACAAATGCTTGAGAAAAACGGGAAAAAGCTTTTTAAGCAGACATATTCTGTGTGGAAAGTATCGTAAATAAATATTTAAATAAACCGGCATAAATGGTGGTATATCTATAATTAATAGCTTATCTTTTTTTCGTGCGGCAAGGCTACATCGGAAGGAGGCGGACGGAAGATGCGGCAAAAGATATTAAAGATTAAAGGAATGTCATGCGCCTCTTGCGCAAAAGCAATAGAGAACAGTGTCGGAAAACTTAATGGAGTCAGTTCGGCCAGCGTTAATTTAGCAAGCGAAAAGCTTAATGTTAAATTTGATGAAAATGTGACCAATATTGCAAATATCATCGAAGCGGTAAAAAAAGCAGGTTATGATGTTGTTGAGGAACCTGACAAAAAATTAGCGGAAATTCTCGTACATGTTTCCGGAATGGCTTGCGCTTCATGTGCAAATGCCGTTGAAAAGTCCGTAAAAAAGCTTCCCGGGGTAAAAGATGCGGCTGTTAACCTTGTATCGGGCAGGGCTAAAATCGTATATGATCCTTCGGAAACGGGGATATCGGAAATAAAGAATGCAATAGAAAAATCAGGCTTCGGCGTGTCAAAAGTAGAACCGGGCAAAGCGTCTGAAGATGAAACAGAAGGCGCAAAAAAAGAAGCAGCTTCGCTTCGATCAAAGTTAATCGTTTCCGCCGCTTTTTCAATACCTCTTTTTTATATAGCTATGGGTCATATGCTTGGTCTTCCGATACCGGGTATTATAGATCCACATATGCATCCGCTTAATTACGCGTTAATACAGCTTGCACTTGTAATACCCGTTATTATTACAGGGCGGAGATTTTATACCGTGGGTTTCGGAAGACTTTTCAGGCGCGAGCCGAATATGGATTCTCTTGTTGCGATAGGAACCGGCGCAGCCTTTGTATACGGCATTTATGCGGTTTTAATGATATTGGGCGGTAATGACGAGTATGCCGGCAACCTTTATTTTGAATCGGCTGGGATAATCATTACGCTCATACTGCTTGGGAGATATCTTGAAACGCTCGCAAAGGGGAGAACCTCGGAAACTATTAAAAAACTTATGGGACTTGCCCCAAAGACGGCCACGGTTATTAAAGACGGCGGGGAGTCAGTCGTTCCGATTGAAGAAGTTAAAGTAGGGGACATAATCGTCGTTAAACCGGGAGAGAAAATCCCTGTGGACGGCGAAGTCATTGAAGGCAGGACATCAGTGGACGAATCGATTCTGACAGGTGAAAGCATACCTGTTGAAAAGAATGCGGGAAGCCAGGTTATCTGTGCAAGCATAAACCAAAACGGGACAATAAGGTTCAAAGCGACAAAGGTCGGGAAAGACACGACGCTTTCCCAAATTGTCATGCTTGTTGAGGGCGCGCAGAATTCAAAGGCTCCGATAGCAAGGCTCGCAGATGTCATATCAGGATATTTTGTTCCGGTCGTTATGATTATCGCGCTTCTGGCAGGAGCAGCGTGGTATATCTCGGGAAAACCCGCGGCTTTTTCGCTTACGGTATTTATTTCGGTCCTTGTTATAGCGTGCCCGTGTGCGCTCGGGCTTGCAACGCCGACTGCGATTATGGTCGGAACGGGAAAAGGAGCGGAATACGGTGTGCTGATAAAAAGCGGGGAAGCTCTTGAAACCGCGCATCAGGTAAACACGGTTGTGTTTGACAAAACCGGAACGATAACCGAGGGGAAGCCTGTGGTTACCGATGTTGTTCCAACCGGGAGTCTTAATGAAACTGAACTCCTGCAGCTTGCCGCTTCTGCTGAAAAAGGTTCAGAACATCCGCTCGGCGAAGCAATCGTCAGCAAGGCAGCCGAAATGAATCTGGATTTAATTGATGTCGAGAATTTTGAGGCAATACCGGGGCAGGGAATAACAGCAAGCATACAGGGAAAGGACGTGCTTCTGGGGAACAGTAAACTGATGAACGACAGGAACATTGATATACAGTCGCGGGAAGAACCCCTAAGGTTGGCTGCTGAAGGCAAAACCACCATGTTTGTAGCTTCCGGAGGAAGGCTTGAAGGGATCATAGCTGTTGCCGATGTAATAAAACCCGGCAGCAAAAAAGCGGTTGAACAGCTTCGAAAAATGGGTATTGAGCCGGTTATGATAACGGGCGACAACATTCATACCGCGCAGGTGATCGCAAAACAGGCGGGGATAGACAGGGTAAGCGCCGAAGTACTGCCCGGAGATAAAGCGAACGAAATAAAGAAGCTTCAAAAAGAAGGACTTAAGGTTGCAATGGTTGGTGATGGGATTAATGACGCGCCGGCGCTGGCTCAGGCCGATATCGGCATAGCAATAGGTTCCGGGACGGACGTTGCAATGGAATCGGCAGACATCGTGCTTATGAGAAGCGTGCTCACCGACGTGCCTGTCGCTATACAGCTAAGTAAAAGAACTATCCGCAATATCAGGCAAAATCTTTTTTGGGCATTTGCATATAATGTTCTGGGGATACCCATTGCCGCGGGTTTACTGTATCTGTTCGGCGGCCCTCTTCTAAACCCCATGATTGCGGCGGGGGCCATGTCATTCAGTTCAATATCCGTTGTATCGAATGCTTTAAGATTAAAAAGGTTTAAACCAAATCACATCAGCTAATAATAGA
>DATCLI010000265.1:0-3461 GCA_036563955.1 Clostridia bacterium
TGGCTCAGCTTCAGCTTGCACTTGAACAAATGCGCAGTTTAAAAGAGGAACAGGAATTAATTTTGGACTCCCTGGCCGATTCAAGAGAGTTGTATCAGAACGAGCTTCAAAACTTGCAGATGATGTGGGATGAATTAAAGAGCCTTTTTTCCGAAATAATAGTCCGTTTCGCAGGCATATTCGAGCGGGGCGAATTTCCTGTCGAAGCCCTGAACTTAAGGCTTGATTTCCCCAGGATCATAGGCACTATTCATGCTCAAACATTGAATGACGTATTTAAAAACCAGCCGGAGATACCACAAATGATATTCTACTTTAATCCTGATGAAATAATTGTGGAAGTACCTGAAAAACATTTGGTTCTTATAGGAGAATTCAGCATCACCGATAAAAGAATACTTATGTTTGAAGTGAACAAGGGCAGCTTTTTCGAGATGCCGTTAACTGAAAGCTCTATTAATGAATTGTTTAGAAACGGGCCGATTGTTATTGATTTTAAAGAACTGATGGGTGATGTAGTGGTAGAATCTGTTGAGTTTTTCGACGGTTATTTGAAGTTTGTCATTGCACCTGATTTTTGAAAAATATCCGGAGGGTTATCATGATTAAGGCAAGGAATGTTTCATTGGTATATCGTGACGGTACCGTTGCTCTTCAAAACATTAATCTAAATTTGCATCAGGGCGGGCTTTTCTATGTTATTGGCCCGAGCGGCTCCGGCAAGACAAGCCTTATGAAGCTGCTTATGGGCATGGAGTTTCCTACGACCGGCTTTCTTGAAGTGATGGGGCAGCCTATACATAAAAGCGAAACCGCGAAAATCAGAAAGCTTCGAAGAGATGTCGGACCGGTTTTTCAGGAATTCAAGTTAATTCCAGGCAGAACAGCTATAGAGAATGTTATTATGGGGATGCGTTTTTTGGATATTCCACTGCAAAAAGCAAGGGAATCAGCTAAAAACGCTTTGGTTCGTGTCGGGCTTGAACATAAAGCATTTACTCTTGTGGATAAGCTATCATATGGTGAAGCCCAACGTGTTGCGATAGCCAGAGCGGTAGCAAGAAAGCCGGCTTTAATATTGGCTGATGAGCCCACCGGGAATTTGGACCATGATAATGCTGTGAAAATTTTAAAACTATTGGAGTCCTTTAAAGATAAGAGCACAACCGTAATGATTACAACACATGCAACGCATTTGATAGATGAATGCCGGTCAGCCACCCTCATCCATGTGAAAAAAGGGGAGATATCAATTGAACGAGGCGGTGAACAAATATGAAGAATATTGGCTACTTTTTACGGGAAGCAGGTAAAATTATCCGTTATAACCATGTTTCCAATATATTTTCTCTTCTGGGAACCGGCCTTATATTGTTTTTGCTTGGCCTTGTCGTCGCAGTGTGGGGTGTCAGCAGCCAACTCGTCGGGATGCTCCAGCAGGAGGCTGAAATCAGCGCATACTTTGACAACCCGCTCGCAGATCCTCAGGATATAATAAATAACATACAACTGATTGATGGAGTATGGAACTTCCGTTATGTAGGGGCGGAGGAAGCACACACACGCATGGAGAACATCCTTGGCGATGAATCATATATTCTTGATTTGTTTGAGAAAAATCCTTTTGAACCTTACCTCGAAATAAGAATACACCTGGATCAGATTGACTCGGTTCTGCAAACAATAAAGAATCTTAAAGGTATTGATTATGTACGCGATAACAGGGAAGTTCTGGAGCAGATAAAAGGAGTCGCCCGCGCACTTGAGATTCTTGGCTACCTTGTTATTGCCGCAGTGAGCATAATAACTCTTGTCATCATATCGCATATGATTAGACAGGGAATTTTCCACAACCGTGATCAAATCAAAACCCTGCGTCTTTTAGGCGCACCTGATAGTTTTATTGGTTTTCCTTTTGTACTGGTTGGTTTTTTATTAACCTTTGGAGGTGGGTTATTGGCCGCGGTTCTTATTACTATACTTATTAACCGGGGTTATGGGCAATTGGGAGGAACCCTTCCATTTATTCCGCTTCCTTCAAGGGACAGGCTGTTACTCGGCCTTATTACGCTGCTTTTATCAGGCAGCGCCGCTCTTGGAATACTCGGAAGCGTATTCGGGCTCTCTTCTATAAACAAGGAAAATCAAGGATAAAAGGTTAATTCAGCTTATCGGTTCTTCTGCGGGAAAAAGTTCGTCATACATACACATTCCCTGTTCCAGTGCGTTTTTCCGAAGAACAAGATACAATTCCGCATTGGTTGTATCTGCATACGGATTAACAAAAAGCACACCGATACCTAATGCAAGTGCACCCAAAAGGTACCATCCGATAAACGATAAATCCAGTATAAACATATCCAGTTTATGTCCCATTGTCATTTGGTTGCTGAGCTCAATCGCCCTTCTATAATCAATCCTCGGATTATCGGCCAGTATGTACGGAACCATTCGATAAGCATAGGATTTAACTATTCCCGGTATAATTAAAAGCAATGTCCACAAAAAAATTAAAAGACCCCTGTAAAACATTATAAGAATAACATTCAGATACCTGCCCCGCCGAAATGCATAGGCCAAATATCCGGGTTCTGCATCTCCCTGGCTGGAGAGAATAAAGTACTTCCTGCCCCCTACTTCGAGAGGGTATCCAATCAGCAGCCGAAACATAAATGCTACGGCAACAATTATCAAACCGACAACCAGTATGAAACCAACAATCTCCGATGATAAATGCTGGTTAAGCCGGTAACCGCCTGTACCGCGGCCACCGCCGCCGCCGTTACTGCCGCCGGCTATCGCTATAACAAGGCTTACTAAAAAAGCTTTCCCGTACGTTCCCCTTAAAACATCCTTTGCCCTTGTTTTCAACTCATATCTTGACCACATATAAAAACCCACCATTCTATAATTTTATTTTGGGATTAAATTCTATCATTCTCAACAAAAGAATAATATCCTTTTGCGGAAAATATTATATGATCCAGCAAGTCCAACCCCAATATATTAGCTGCTTCTTTTAATTGATTTGTAATGTGAATATCTTCCTTGCTTGGTTTTAAGTCACCATTCGGATGATTATGCGCCACAATTACAGCTGATGCCCTTTCAGACAGCACATCTGCAAATACTTCTCTGGGATGAACATGGCTTTTATTCACAAGTCCAATACTTACAACTCGAACACTCATTACCTCATTTGCACCATTTATTGAAATACAAAGAAAGTGCTCCTGCTTTCTGTTCGCATAATGTTGTATTAAAGGCAATACATCAGCAGGGAATTTTATTTTTAGTCCTTCAGGCTTTATTCTTCTTCTAACAAATTCAAAGGCTGCAACAATTGAAGTAGCTTTGGCAGTACCAATTCCTTCTATGTTGATAATATCGTTTACAGAAAAAGACAGCCCTTTTTCATCTATTATTTCTACAATCTTTTTTGATAAGGATAGTACATCGTG
>DATCLI010000266.1:0-4512 GCA_036563955.1 Clostridia bacterium
GGTATGCTCAGTGGTGCACAAGCAGGTTTTACTTATGGCGCCGGCGGCGTTTGGCTGTGGCGGAACAATTGGAACTGCTGCAGTATTGCAAATGATACGGGTTATGTCAACAACTGGAGAGATGATATTCATTTACCTGGAGCCTTTGATGTGTCATTTGGACGTGAAATAGTTGAGAATTTAGGGATTTACTATCTTGACCCCGTGGATTTGCCTATGGAAAACCCTAATGATGAAATGGTAGCGTCAGCATCGCCGGATAGGAGTAAGGTTGTTATTTATCTGCCATTCAGCTATCCTTTAAAGCTTAGGTTAAATCTTGAAGAATACGATGTTAAAGCAATTGATCTGGAAACACGCAATGTCTTACGCCCGACACTTACTAAAACGGAATACGGCACCCTAGTAGGCCAGCTAAGATATAATCATGATTATTTGATTATACTGCGAAGAGAGTGATCAGAATATGAATCTTAGCCCGGTTAACATTCGAAAATTAGTGAAGAGGGCGATTATGTTCTCTGGCGGCGGACATGCAGGTGGGAGCCTTTCAATGGCTGAAATATTGTGCAGCCTGTACGGCGAGGTGATGGTTCACGATCCTAAAAACCCTCAATTACAAAATCGCGACCGTCTGATTCTTTCAAAAGGACACTCGGGTTTGGGTTTATACGCTGCCCTTGCCCTATGCGGATATTTTCCGGTTGAGGATCTTGACAAGTTCGGCACAGATGAAGGATACCTAATGAACCATCCAAGTGCTTATAATACTCCGGGTGTAGAAATGAGCACCGGATCGTTGGGGCACGGGTTGCCTATTTCATGTGGAATAGCACTTTCTGCAAAAATGCGTGATGAAAAGCATTTTGTCTATTGCATTCTTGGCGACGCTGAATTGCAGGAGGGAACTGTTTGGGAAGCAGCCATGATGGCATCCCAGTATAAGCTTAAACGCTTGGTAGCAATTGTGGACCGCAACAAAATCGGCAATGACAGTTTGATCGATGGGATAGTCAGTGTTGAGCCGCTGACAGATAAGTGGAAATCCTTCGGTTGGAAAGTATACGAGGCAGACGGACATAATCAGGAGGAAATAACCAAATGCCTAAAAGAAATTAAACAACAGGCAAATGGACCTTATGTGGTAATTGCTCACACCATAAAAGGAAAAGGGCTTGTGGAAGGTGTTGCCGGAACCGGCAGGAGTCATTATATAAAGGGAAGTCCCGCTTTAATCGCCGATTTATTTGAACCTTTACCAATAGAGAGTGAATAATATGAAGTTCAATAACAATAATGATAAACCCGTTCTTAAAAGCCAAATGGAAGCATGTGCACAGTCATTGTTGGAGGTTATGAAAACCAATCCACGCGTCATTGTAATGACCGCTGATTTGGTAGGATCCTGCAGTCTTCGCGAAATCGAAAAAACTTTCCCTGGCCGCTTAATAAACGTGGGTGTCGCAGAGCAGAATATGGTAAGTATTGCGGCAGGTCTGGCACATGAGGGGTGGATTCCGTTTGTCTATTCCTTTTCAGTATTCACCAGTCTGCGTGCATGTGAACAAGTGCGCACAGACCTATTCTATAATTGTATGAATGTAAAGGTAATTGGCACCCATAGCGGTATCAGCACAGGACAGGCTGGTCCGACCCATTTTTCTCTTGAGGACATTGGCGTAATAAGATCAATGCCTGAAAGCAGAATTGTGGTACCATCTGACGCATATGCGGCAAAACGGATAGTTAACGAAATGGTGGAATATGTCGGACCAGTATATCTTAGGCTGGATCGTAATCCCCTGCCGGTAATATATAATGAAGGCGATAAACTGAGGATTGGCAGCGGCAAACTATTATGCAGCGGCGGCGATGTTTTAATTGTTGCTGTCGGGTCTATGGTATCCGTGGCATTGGAAGCGGCTCGAATTATTGAGATGAAAAGCTCTAAAAAAGTATCTGTTATTGATATGCATACAATAAAACCGATTGATCATGAGCTCCTGACCAGATGCGCCGAAGGTTGCAGTAACATAATAACTATAGAGGAACACAATATTTTTGGCGGTTTAGGCAGTGCTGTGGCAGAAGTGGTTGCCGAAGCCGGTATGGGGATAAAATTAACTCGTTTTGGAATAAGAGATACCTATCCTCAAGGTGCACCTGTACATAAAAATCTTGATGGACTGGGGCTATGTCCGGAAAAGATGTCGGATGCTATTATGAGATTATTAATTTAGAAAGGTAGATAAAATGAATCCTGTAAAAATTTCAACTATGATGTTTACATGGAATGGTGTGGGGGATCGATTTCTTAGCAAATATTTTGAACCCCAGACTATTGATCAAATTTTCCCGAAGCTTCAGGGAAGTGTCATTAACGGCGTGGAACTTCAGCATCCACGGCATGTTAACAGAGATAATGTTGAACAAGTGAAAACTCTTTTAGCACAATATAATTTAACACCCGTTATTGTTAATATCCCTATGGCTAGTGATATTAAATGGAAAATGGGTGCTTTTTCAAATCCTTCTGAAGAAATACGGGAGATGGCCGTAGAACGGGTTAAGGAAGCTCTTAATGTTTGCCGTATGTTAGGAGTTGATCAAGCCAGTATATTCTTGGGCCAGGACGGATATGACTATCCATTTGTAACTGATTACCGCAGAGATTGGGACAATATAATTGACTGTTTTACAAAATGTGCTGAATTTGCACCAGATATTAAGATCTGTATTGAATATAAACCCAGAGAACCCAGAACACACAAATATTTAATGAGCGCATCGAAAACACTGTTGTTGATCAATGAGATTGGAAAGAAAAACATCGGATTATTAGCAGATATCGGACATGCATGGATGGCGGGGGAAAATTATGCTGAAACTATTGTAATGGCAGCACGTAAAGAATGCCTATTTCACGTTCATATGAACGACAATTTTGGTGTTACCGATGATGATCTTGGTGTGGGTGGGATCCGTATGGCGGAATATATGGAGGCGCTTTATTGGATGAATGAAGTGCGATATGACGGTTGGTTATCCTTGGATGTCCATAGTCCAAGAGAAGTATCCGATCAAATTATTATTGAATCCGCGAACTTTCTGTACAACTTAAACATGTTGCTTGAAAAGATCGGAAAGGAAAAACTTAAAAAATTGGTTTTATCATGTGACGGGACACAATTAATTCGGCTAATAAATGAGGAGTTAATAAAAAAAGCTCTTTGAGAAAAATTACTTATAAGTAGTAAATGCTATAAGTATGAGGTAAACCAATAGAAGCAGATGCTAAATCCATCCATGGCAAAACAGGTTAGAAGAATTCTGGAAGAAAATAAAGCGGAAAGACACATACGAGGTGGAGAAGCCACACGAATAAAATACAAAAAGGATGAAAGAAGGGCCGGATAAAACCGGC
Source organism: Clostridia bacterium (assembly GCA_036563955.1). Taxonomy (GTDB): domain Bacteria; phylum Bacillota; class Clostridia; order DSM-8532; family DSM-8532; genus DTU069. The sequence goes on from DATCLI010000266.1 coordinate 3,425, forward strand.
CTTTTTCTCTCAGGCTGCTTATCCAAACAACCCTCACATTTTTCTTGCATTTCATAAAGAATATGTTAATATAAAAATAGACAAAAAACGGCATGGATTGGAACATTTATGTTCCGCTCCAAATCTTTTTGTGCGGGGAATAATGTCTGTAATCGGTTATCGATGGACATAATACAAATATTCCTTATTTTTTCAAATAAAATTGGTTTAATACGGAAAAGGGGATGTCACGATTGGGTCTTGGTCTGGATATTGGAATTGATTTGGGAACCGCGACCATATTGGTCTATATAAAAGGCAAGGGAATTGTTTTAAGGGAACCTTCGGTGGTCGCACTTGACAAAAACACAAACAAAATGCTGGCTGTAGGAGAAGAAGCAAGAAAAATGCTCGGAAGAACACCCGGAAACATAGTAGCAATCAGGCCGCTTCGCGAGGGTGTTATTTCCGATTACCAGGTAACGGAAAGAATGCTGAAATATTTTATCAATAAGGTATGCAGCAAAAGCTTGTTCAAGCTGTTTAAGCCCAGGGTGATGATTTGTGTTCCAAGCGGCGTAACCGAAGTGGAAAAACGTGCTGTTGAGGATGCCGCAATCCAGGCGGGGGCCAGAAGGACATACCTTATAGAAGAACCTATTGCAGCCGCGATAGGCGCGGGAATAGACATAACAAAAGCATGCGGCAGCATGGTGGTTGATATCGGCGGAGGAACAACCGATATAGCGGTTATTTCTCTTGGAGGAACAGTAGTAAGTTCTTCAACGAAAATTGCAGGAGATAAGTTTGACGAAGCGATAGTGCGCTATATGCGCAAAAAACACAATATTATGATCGGCGAGCGAACCGCGGAGGAAATGAAAATACAGATTGGAACAGTTTTCCCAAGACCCCAGGAGGTTTCAATGGATGTAAGGGGCAGAAACCTTGTTTCCGGTCTCCCAAAAACAATACGCATAACATCGACAGAAATTATGGAGGCGCTGGAGGAGCCTGTATCAAGCATAATTGAGGCAGCACATTCGGTATTGGAAAGAACGCCGCCGGAACTTGCCGCGGATATCAGCGACAGGGGAATTGTAATGACC
>DATCLI010000267.1:0-7740 GCA_036563955.1 Clostridia bacterium
GTGCAGCAAAGTGAAATTATTGTTAAAAAACAATTGACGCATATTGAAAAGAGGCATATTTTGGATGGAAAAAACCGATATATTTCATAGAGCGTTTAATATAGATCCGAGGCTTGTTGAACTGGCTCAGCGTATCGAAAAAAAGTGCGGCGAAGTTTTCAGTGAAATCTCCAAAACGGCGGAATATAACCTCAGCAAAGTTATACAAGCGATGCAGGAGTTTAGGGTAAGCGACTCGCACTTCAGCGCTTCCACGGGATACGGCTATAACGACAGGGGAAGAGAAGTGCTGGAAAAGGTTTTTGCACGGGTTTTCGGAGCGGAGGATGCACTCGTAAGGCATCATATAACATGTGGGACGCATGCTATTGCATTATGTCTTTACGGTATTTTGCGCCCGGGTGATGAGATATTGTCCGTTACGGGAAAGCCGTACGATACGATTGAGGAGATTATAGGCATACGCGGCAAAAAAGGCGCGGGCTCGCTGTCTGATTATGGTGTTGCATACCGGCAGATTGAGCTCACGAAAGACGGTCGAATAGACTATTGCCTGATTGAAAAATCGATCCGCCCAAATACGAAGATGGTATTCCTGCAGCGATCAAGAGGTTACGAGCTTAGAGGACCGGTAACAATCGATGAAATAAAAAAAGTGGTTGACACCGTTAAAAATATTAAGCCCGATGCAATCATAATGGTTGACAACTGTTATGGGGAATTTGTTGAAAAAATGGAACCGACCGAAGCAGGCGCCGATATTATGGCCGGTTCTCTCATTAAAAATCCCGGCGGCGGTTTGGCTCTCTGCGGGGGATATGCGGCGGGCAGAAAGGAACTCGTGAATCTCGCCGCATGCCGCATGACAGTACCCGGTTTAGGCAGGGAAGTCGGAGCAACGCTCGGACAGAACAGAACAATGTTCCAGGGATTTTTCATGGCTCCGCATACTGTGGCTGAAAGCCTTAAAGGAGCAGTATTTGCGTCGGCATTGTTTGAAGAACTCGGTTATAAAACATGTCCGGCGTATAATGAAAAGCGCAGCGATATAATACAGGCAATTTGCTTTGAGGATCCTGACGCGGTTGTTGCTTTTTGCCAGGGAATACAGAAAGGCTCCCCGGTAGATTCTTTTGTCAGGCCGGAACCATCGGAAATGCCCGGTTATGATTGTCCTGTCGTCATGGCCGCAGGGGCTTTTGTGCAGGGCTCATCGATCGAGCTTTCAGCCGATGCGCCGATGAGACCTCCGTACACCGCTTACCTTCAGGGCGGCCTCATTTATGAGCATGTAAAGCTTGGAGTGCTGTGTGCGGTTCAGGAACTTAAAAACAGAAAGTTTTTGAAATAATGCAAATGATAAAATCTTTGAATTGCCGCCATGCCAATTGGCCGGCATTCGGGAGGAAATATGGCAGATACGAATGGTAAAACGGTACAAAAGAAAAGCAGCGTAAGCCAAAAGAAGCCTGTACGTCGTAAAGGCGGCTTTGCGCGTTTAATTGGCATTATTCTTGCCATGTTCTATTTGTTTGCGTTATGGAACTGGATATTTCACGGGGGAATTGAAACAAGTATTCTTCATACCGGGCTGCTTGAAATAAAAATTCCTTCGGAAGGCGTGCTGATAAGATCGGAAATGCCGATATTTACGCAGAGCGATGGGATTGTTATCCCTAAGGCGGATAACGGGCAGAGGGTTCCGAATAAAGGTGTAATTGCGGTACTTGTTGATAAAGGCAGCAGCGGATTAATCAGCAGTATCGAAAGCATGGAACGGGAGATCATAAGGCGCGTTATTGAGGAATCTGCCGATAATCCTTATAATGATCCGGTTTTGCGTGAAAAAGTCCAAAAAGAAGTTAACAGGCTCACTGATGCAGCCGTCAGTAAAAATCTCAGATATGTCAATGAAATAAAGCTTGTTCTTGAACGGCTGTTATATCAGCGTAACAAGTCGGTTTTTGAGCAGCAGGATGACAGGCTGTACCTGCAAAAGGAGAAATCGGAGCTTGAACAGCTGAAAAAAACTCTCGATGAAAATGCCGTAACCGTAACTGCCGACTATTCGGGAGTGGTTGTGTGGAGCAATGAAGAAGGATATGAAAAATATACCCCGGAAAATATTGCGTCATTAACGACCGACGACCTTACATATGATGAAAAAAAACATGCGAAAACCAGTATAGAGTCGATCACGATTGACAAGTCATTTCCGGTAGAAAAAGACCATGCATTTGCGAAGCTCATAGATAACGAAAAAAGCTGGTATGTCTGCGTGGTTGATAACAAACATGCGCAAAGGCTCGTTACCGGGGAGAACATAGCGCTTAGGATTGACAGTATTGGAATTAGTATTCCATGCACTGTAGAATCCGTGCAGCCGGCGGGTGATAAAACAAAGGTCGTGTTATCATTCGTCAGCATGATAGAGCAGACTATTCATCTGCGGCATGCAAGGGCGGATTTGGTAATTAGAAGCATAAGCGGCATAAAGGTTCCCGTAAGAAGCCTTACCAATAGAAATTTTGTTGATAATACTGCCGATATTATAGTTGTCCGTTTTAACCGTGCTTATATAAAAAGAGTGAAAATTCTTGAAGAACAGGATTCATATGCTATTGTTGAAGCGGCTTCCGGGGTGAATGAAATCGACCCGATACGTGTTTTTGACATATACGTGGTTAATCCGCGCAATATTGAACAGGGACAGGTGATTGAACAGTGACTTTTGATCAGGTGATTGAATCGAATATTGCGGATGTTAAGGCAAGAATTAAGCGTGCTGCCGAAAAAAGCGGACGCCGTGCCGAGGATATACTGCTTGTGGCCGTTACCAAGACGATACCTGTTAATACAATGGAGATAGCGCTGCAAAAAAAAGTTGACCATTTTGGTGAAAATAGGGTTCAGGAACTGGTTGAAAAATACGATATATTGAAAGAGAAGTGTAATTGGCATTTTATCGGCAGGCTTCAGACGAACAAGGTTAAATACATCGTGGACAAGGTTTCCATGGTGCATTCCGTTGATCGGCTGAATCTTGCTGAGGAGCTTCAAAAAAGGACAGAGGCTGCAGGAAGAGTATTGGATATTCTTATCCAGGTGAATATTTCCGGAGAGGATACAAAAGCCGGTATTTCCCCTGAAAAGCTTGTTCCGCTTTTGAAGAGAATTGCTAATTTCCCAAACATAAAGGTTAAAGGGCTCATGACGATTGCGCCGTATGCCTGCGACCCCGAAGATATACGCTGGGTATTCAGGGGGCTCAGGAATATTTCAATTGACATCGCCCGGGAAAATATCGATAATATTGATATGCGATATTTGTCCATGGGGATGAGTAATGACTTTGAGGTGGCAATTGAGGAGGGGGCCAACATTGTGCGTATAGGCAGCAGTATCTTTGGAGAAAGGCATTATCCGAAAGGCTAGAGAAAGACATTACAGCATCGCTTCGGATCATACTTAAGATGAGTGGGAGGAAGATACAAATGGCAAACATTTTGAACAAAATGCTGGATTTTGTCGGTTGGGAAACCGAGGTAGTGGATGAAGATATGTATGAAGATGAGGAGCTGGAAGAACAACCCCCTAAGAATGATTATCAGGGCGCTAAGGGTAAAAAATCTCAGGGAAAGGTGCTTAACCTTAACAACAGCTCCAGCACAAAGGTGGTAATAGTATTACCGCAGAACATCAACGATGCAAAGGATATATGCGATCATTTACGGGCAAACCGATCTATAGTGATGAATGTTGAGGATATCGAAACCAGTATTGCTCAGCGGATCGTCGATTTCTTAAGCGGGGCCGTTTACTCGCTGGATGGGAATATTCAGAAAATTTCTTCGGGCATCTTTCTTGCAACTCCCAACAGTGTTGATATTATGGGAGAATTCAGGGATGATCTCAGAAACAAGGGAGTTTTTCCATGGGTGAAGTAACGGAGGCTTTTTAATGGCATTAAAAATTGCGGCAGCTGTTCAGATATTTTTCAGGGTAATCGAGATATTAATTCTGGTACGTATAATAATGTCATGGATTCCTTTTAGAAAACAGAATGCTTTTATTGTGTTTATACACTCCGTAACCGAACCGATTCTGGGACCGATAAGGGAACTGGTATCGAGATCGTCTTTCGGAAAGAACATGATGTTTGATATTTCGCCTATTCTGGCATATATTGTTTTGGGAGTCATAAGGCATATAATTCTTCTGATATTGGTAAGGCTGTAGCAATTTGATTGTTTTGGCATAAACGGGAGGAATAATAATGAACTTTACGCCAAACGATTTATCGAATATTATATTTCGAAAATCTGTTATGGGTGGTCTGAATGAAGATCAGGTCTATGATGTCATTCAGAAAATAATAGAAGATTATTCGGATTATATTCGCGAGATGATGAAAGCCAAGGATCAGATAATGGAATTGAAAGACAGGCTTTCGCATTACGAAAAAATAGAAGAAACATTAAAAAACAGCCTTGTGCTTGCCCAGCAGTCCAGCAGTGAGATAGTAGCCAACGCTGAAAAAAAGGCGGAAAACATTATCAATGATGCCCAGGCAAAAAGCCGCAGCATTATTGAAGAAGGAAACAGGGAAGTTGTAAAAATCCAGTTTGAGTTTGAACGATTAAAGAAGGATATGTCTGTTTACACAGGAAAAGCTGCGGCAATTCTGCAGGCTCAAATGAAGCTTCTCGATGAAATTGACAATATATCAAAAACAGTTAATCCCGGTTGAAATAACCGGGATTTTCTCTTTAATAAAAAATTGTGGCTTTTCTCTTTAATCAAAAAATTTCGCTGAATCTTAGGTCTGTCCCCATTGGTTTTTCTTAATAAAATCGGGTCGATAGCGCAGCAGTAAAGGAAGGTTTAAGAAAACTGCGTCAGGATGCTTTCATGACATGAAAAAGTAAACGTTTACACATTAAAGTAACAATATTGACTTATGTTTTCTATAAGTATATAATTGGATAAAACAAGATATAATCGGGTTATACATACAATTATACCCACCGGCTTATTATGGCGAAAATTAAGAAAAAAGAATACGTTTACATCTTTAAAATGGGGATTTTAATGAACAGACATGAATCAAAGTGTTCGACAGGCGGGAAACCGGTACAAGTATGCTTATTCGGGACATGTCGAGAGAGGATGCCGCATTCTTTACTTAAGTGAAATTGTTATCGCTGAAATGAAGGGTTATAACTTCAAGAGAATAAAAAACTCTAATAATATACTGGAGCTGACGGAGAAAACGAGCTGAGCAGGATGCGGAATATTGAAGTATTATTCCGGTTGTAATATAGTATAAAAAGATGAAAATAATAGTAACGGTTTGGAGGATGTAAATGCCAAGAGCCACCATAAAAGATGTAGCTAAACGGGCAAATGTTTCTGTGGCGACTGTTTCGCGCGTGATTAACGGAAATTACAATGTTAGCCCTGAACTAAGCGAAAAAGTTATGAAGGTAATTAAAGAACTTGATTATTACCCGAATTCAGTTGCTCAGAGTTTAAAAAAGGATGCTACATATACTATAGGTTTTCTTGTATCCAATATATCAAATAATTACTTTACAAGCATTGCGAAAATGGTGGAGGATGAAATAAAAGCGCATGATTATAATTTAATTGTTTGCAGCACCGAAAATAACAAAGACAGAGAGCTGGCATATTTAAAGCTTCTATTAAGCAAAAAGATTGATGGACTGATACTTAATACCACGGGAATGAATGACGACTATATATCCTCAATAAGCAATTATCTGCCGATTGTCTTAATTAACAGGCGTATAGATCATATAAATTTCAACGGGGATTTTGTTGACAGCGACAATGTTTATGGCGGGTATGCATTAACAAAAAATTTGATTTCATTAGGACATAGAAAAATCGGAGTAATAAACGGCAGCCAGATTGTCAGCACCGGGAGAGAACGTTTTGAGGGTTTTAAAAAGGCAATGGCTGAAATAGGCATAAGTGAGGACAGGTTGAATTTATATAGATATGACGGAAATTTTGATATGGAATCCGGGTACCGGGGTGCGGCAAAATTAATGGAATCTGAAGAACGTCCCACAGCGGTTGTAATTATGAACAATGAAATGGCATTAGGCGCGCTGAGATATTTTCGTTCACACGAAATAAATATCCCTGATGACATTTCAGTAACGTCATATGGTGATATTATTAATTCCGATTTGATTTACGTACAGTTAACGGTAGTATCGCAAAATACGGATTTTGTGGGTAAAAAAATAGCGGATTTGATAGTGGACAGAATCAGTAAGAAAAACAAAGTCAGCAACCGTGAAATAATATATGCGCCGCATATGATAAATGGTACAAGCGTAAAGAAAATTTAAAACATTATACCCTATTTAATCAAGAGAAACAGAAGGAAGTATAACGGAAAAAACCGAACCTGTTCCCGGCTTGGAATTAACTTTGATTTCTCCGCCGTAATCACGTATGATTCCATATGAGATATATAAGCCGAGTCCTGTCCCTTTTCCGACCTCCTTTGTAGTGAAGAATGGTTCGAATATCCTGTCCAGGACATGCTTCGGCATACCGTAAGCCGTATCCTCAATTTCAACGATAACCTTGTTTGACAGCCTGTATGAACGGATTGTAATTTTTTTCTTCCACTCTTTAACCCATTTAGGCACATGCTTCATTTGCCTTAACTGAAACAGCGCGTCTTCCTGTTCATCAAGAGCGTCGCGCGCATTCCCGATTATATTTAAAAACACCTGTTCAAGCCTGCTGCTGTCTGCTGACACGAGTAAATTGCTCTCCAGTTCAAATTCAACGCTTACATTGTGATCTTCAAGCTGTTGGCCTATTAATTCAAATACGTCTTTCAGCGGCTGATTGATATCTATTGTTTCCCCTGTCCCCTGCGTGATTCTTCCGAATACTCTTAAATGCTTTATGATTTTATTAATCCTTTCTATCTGATTAAGGATTGATTCAAGTTTTTCGGTTAATAATGAATCGGTCAGTTTTCCAATGTCCTTCGCTTTTTGAATTCCCTCCACGATAAGGCTGATTGCACCTAAAGGCTGGTTTATCTCATGCGCGATGGCTGCTGCCATTTCTCCAAGTGTAGCAAGCTTGCCTGCCTGTACTAACTGCGCGTCTTTTTCTCTAAGCTGATCTGTTCTCATCTTTATTATTTGCTCGAGGTTGTCGGCATATTTCTGCAGTTCATTTTCAAGCTTTTTTGTTTTTAACTTTGCTTCAATTCCATTAGACAACTGCAGTAAAAGGTGAGAATGGTCAAGATAATCCTTTTCAAGTTTTTTCGGAACCATTATGTGAAGTATTCCCGAACTGGTATCGTCCGACAACAGAGGAACGTGAATCATGCACATTTTGTCCGCATTTTTTATTTCTTCCGAACAAACCTCGGCTTTGCCGAATGCGCCGGCGCATTTTTCGGTAATGGCGTCCGTGCATGGACGGCCTATTTTCGGGTAGCATGAAGTCTTTAAGTATGCCGTATCAAACCCGACCCGGGAAAACATGCTTAGGCTTTTTGTAATATTGTCATACAGGCATATGAATGCGGCAGGTATATCCAAAGAATCTATAATTTTATTTAATGATTGATTCAAAATGCCTTCAATGTTTGATTCTGTATCTGATAATCCGAAAATTTCAATTATCGCATTATTCAGTTTTTCTTTCAGTATGCTGTTTGGCATGTCCCTGCAT
>DATCLI010000268.1:0-2817 GCA_036563955.1 Clostridia bacterium
GGCCATATGTGTCCAAAACCTTCCCCTCCTGGACAATGCCTTCATTCAAGGGCATTCTTGCAAAAACAAGCGCATCCGGTCTCTCGGCTTTTCCTTCAATATGCACTGCCCTTATTTCAGCCGAATCAATCTCAAGACCAACAACTGATTTTTTTAAGATATTCATTCGCACCTCACCTGTTCAATAAACTTAAATCATACTCGCTAATACCCCGAAGAAGCCACGGAAGAAAAGATCGGCAGGTATAATGATATAAGCATGCCGCCTACAAATATTCCGATTATTATGAGCATAAGCGGTTCTATAATGGAAGACAGCCCTTTTGTTAAAACCGCCACCTCTTCTTCATAGAATTGGGCGACTTTGTCCAATAGCGACGGCAGTTCGCCGGTTTCTTCACCAACGGAAATCATATGCGTGACCATTGGCGGGAAAATCCCGCTCTCCTCGAGCGGCGCCGCTATACTCCTGCCCTCTTCTATTCTTCTCGCGGCTGCCAAAACCGCATCGGCAACAAGCATGCTTCCAGATGTCGGGCCGGCGCTTTGCATGGCCTGTACAACGGGGATGCCGCCTTCAAGCAGTGTTGAAAGAGTTCTTGAAAAGCGGGCGATAACGGTTTTCTGTATGAGACTTCCGAATACGGGCATTTTAAATTTCAGCCTGTCCCATAACCTTTTACCAAAGCCGCTTTTTATAAAAACTAAAACCGCCGCCGTTATTAACGACAGTATTATTATCCATATGTACCATTTTTCCCTGACCGAAGCCGACAGGCCGAAGATGAACCTGGTTACTCCCGGAATTTCGCCGTCGGCAGGAATAAACTTCTCAAACACAGGTACGAGGAACACAAGCATGGCTATAAAAACAATTCCAGCGAAACCAAAAATCATGCGCGGATAAAAAGTCGCGGTTTTTATATTGTCCCTAAGCTGTTTTTCTTTCCGAAGCTGTTCCGACAAGCGATCAAGGGTTATTTCCATCGTACCGCCAAGTTCGCCGGAGCGTATCATTGAAACGTAAAGGTCGGAGAAGATTTCCGGGTGCGCTCCGAATGCGTCGGTAAGGCTTATGCCGCCTTCGACGTTTGAAGCTATATTATTAAGCGCTTCTTTGAACGTCGGGTTATCGGTCTGCCTGCTTAAGGTAAATAAAGCCCTTGTTATCGGTATTCCAGCGGATATCATCGAAGAAAGCTGCCTGCTGAACAAAGAAAGCTCCCCGAGGGTAACTTTCTTTTTGCCGGTAAATAAAGAGGATTTTATCGATGTTTTACGTTCCTTAATGTCAATAACAGACAAACCCATGCTTTTTAATCTTCCCAGTACGGAAGAGAAATTCTCGCCGTTTATCTGTCCGCGTATTATTTCACCTTGCTTATTTATGCACTCATAATCGTAAACAGCCATTTTTAACCCAACCTCTTTTAAAAATCAAACCTCATTCTCAGCATCCGTTCCAATTCCACCTGATCAATGCAGTATTCCAAAGCAGTGTTCCTTGATATTTTCCCGCTTAGGCAAAGTTTCGCGAGTGCCATATCCATTGTCTGCATGCCGAAAGACTGTCCCGTTTGTACCGCACTGTATAATTGATGATCCTTGCCTTCGCGTATAAGGCTTTTGATTGCCGGAGTATCAATCATGTATTCAACTGCGGCAGCAAGGCCCTTCCCGTCGATTGTCGGAACAAGCTGCTGGGCTATTATCGCTTTCAATGAGCCTGCAAGCTGCTGCCTTACCTGGTTTCTGTTTTCATTGCTGAAAATGTCGACTATTCTTGATATTGTAAGCGGCGCGGTTTGCGTATGCAGGGTTGAGAATACAAGATGCCCTGTTTCCGCCGCGGTCAGCGCTATTGAAACACTTTCAAGATCACGCATCTCGCCTATCATAATAACATCGGGATCATGCCTTAACACATGTCTCAGCGCTGTTTGAAACGATTTTGTGTCAATCCCTATCTCCCTCTGGCGGATTATGGCTTTTCCATGCCTGTGGAGAAACTCAATCGGATCTTCCACAGCAACAATATTAACCGCATGTTTTTTATTTATTATGTCAATCAAAGCGGCAAGGGTTGTCGATTTCCCGCTGCCGGTAGGCCCTGTAACGAGAACAAGCCCATTGGAAAGATCACATAGCTTTTTTATTTCTTTTGGAAGCCCAAGCTCGTCAAAATTCGGTATTTCGTAAGGAACAGTACGAAATGCTGCGGACAGCGTTCCGCGCTGCTTCATTATGTTGCCCCTGAACCTTGCGATTCCGTGTATGGAATACGAAAAATCGAGCTCCCAATCATTGTCAAATTTTTTTATCTGTTCTTCGCTTAAAATCGAAAAAACCATTTTTTCAACATCATCGGGCTTTAGTACGGGGTAATCAATTTGAACTATGTTTCCGTTAATTCTGAGCGCCGGTTTGAAACCGGCCACCAGATGCAGATCCGAAGCTTTTTTTTCTGCTGTCTCTTTCAGTAATTCCTTCATTATTGAAATTGCGTTCATTTGGTTTAAGTCGTATTGCGTTCCCATAAAAAACCCTTTCTTTAGTTAAGGTTCGACAGCGGATTATCAATGGATTCCACAACCTCACGGATCAACGCTACATTTTCAGGAGTTTCCTCAACCCAAAGCACAAAATGCTGGGTGCCCGCATCTCTTGTCACATTACCGGTAACCGTAAAACGATCCTTCGGAATACCCGTAAGCGCCACAATCAAATCCCGCCTTTTTTCAAGACGTATCGTGCCGCTTGGACTGTCCGAATAATCGACAATAACTTTTATTCTCTCACCCGGCACATCCAGCTTCT
>DATCLI010000269.1:0-4640 GCA_036563955.1 Clostridia bacterium
GGCCATATAAATCTGAGATCGGTATTGAAAAAGCGGTAACCGATTGTTGTCAAAGCATACAGCAGCCCGAACATAATAACCGCCATAAGGACGGTTTTTCCAATTATCTTCCAGTCAAACACCGTCTTTTCCCTGTCGAACGATAAACCCATGTCATACATTGTAACGCCGAGCTCTTTTCCTTCACCTTTTTTATACCATCTGCGGAACATTAAAAACGCGATGACAAACAGCAAATCGAGCCAAAGAATCAACCCGCCTGCCATAAGTGTTTTGAAAATACCGTCCGGATACGGAAAAAGCCCATGTCCTAACTGCGTCACAAACGGATAAAGTATCGCACTTAGTAAAATACTTGTTATCGCCATTCTGTGCCAGCTTTTCTTAGGAGCCGTATACCTGTCCGGAAGCGGCTGCGCCACCGGAGCAAAAAATTTTACAGTAAGAAGGAATGAACAAAACGGCAGCAGAGATATGACCGCAGCTAACAAAGCAAAACCCAGAAGCAGTTCTCTTTTCATATACACCAGATCCGACGCAGGTATAGCCGGCTTAACGCCAAGCGCGGTTGTAAACCATTCCATCGCAGTGGAAATCCCTCTTTTGCTGTGCGTAACTCCCCTATGCACGGTATTCAGAAATTCCATACGCCTCGCCGTACCATCGTCAAAGCTGCCGTAGGTTTTATTCCATTCAACCGGCGCATCCTGACCGCAGAAAATCTTATACCGAAGTTCGCTTTTATTCAAATTTTCCGTTGTTGGCTCATAATCTCTGAAATAGTCAAACTCGTCATATTTTGCCTGGAGAAGCAGTACATTACGGAACCTCACGTTTTCATTCTCATCCCGGACAGGCCCTTCCACTTCTCCGCACTGAATAACGATTGCGGCATGTTCGGGATTTTCAGCGGCAACCGTATACGAACTCCATGTTCCCATTGAATGACCCGTAATTCCTATTTTATCGGACAATACATAATCACGCGACTGAAGCCACCGGAAAGCGGCGGTTCCACCCATTGAAGAATCGATTATACCATCAACCTGATCAAAGTTCAGGCTTGAAAAGCTCATAAACATCTTAAACCGGTTCGGACCGGACTTGGATAAATCATAACCCCTGTTGCGCATTCCGATAGGACTCTCACCATGGCCAAACTCGTCGATTGAGAGGGTGACAATTTTGCGTCGTGCCAGTTCAACCGCGAATGCCGCTGAAGTATCCTTGTCATTCTGATATCCGTGCATGCAAAGCACTGCCGGGGCAGGATTCGAACTGTCCACTCCCTCGGGTATGTAAAGCTTTGCTGTAATATAAGCTGATATTCCGTTGTTTGTCGTAATCGGTATCCTGATCTGTTCTACGCTGACCTTCCCAAAATCACTTTCAATGAAGGATGCGACAAGAATAGACGCAAAAGACAAAAGAATACAGACAAAAAAAGCAAGCAAACTTTTAACTCTTTTTTTCTTCAACTTAATACCCCCTAAACCAATGGACTCTTTATATATCCGTTTAGGTTACACTTGTTTGCCGCCTGTGAAGCAGCACGGATGTGATTTTATTTTATCATACAATAAAGCGGGGCGAAAGATGTTCTGTCACTTCTATCGCTGCATGCACCGATCAGCGCTTTTTTATGACATTTCAAAAAAGCAAATTTTGTGCAGAACAACTGCCATAAAAAACTAATGGATAAATTCGGTTTCCCCTGGTAACAGAATTGAAAACCAATTGTAATGTCCTCCAAGCCAATATTATGTTAACATGTTAGCACACCGGCCAAGCCAATATACTTAAATTGGCAAGCAATTTTGTGCGCTGTTTTTATTGAAAGGAGGACAGCTAATGAAAAAACTTTTTAAACGCTCCGGTATCGTATTATTTGCTGCAATCGTATATATTAGTGTTTTTCCGGGCGTTGACAGTTATGCTTTGTCGGAAAATGCGATAAATTCCGCAAGCAGTTGGGCGAAAAAAGAGATTCTTGCTGCGGAGGAATTGAATTTAATTACCGATAAAGTTCAGGATGATTTTCAGGACAAAATTACAAGGGAAGAATTCAGCGAACTGGCTGTAAAATTATATGAAGCTCTTAGCGGAAAAAACGCGGAAGCGCCGGCATATCATCCTTTTGTTGATACGCAAAACCCGGAAATAGAAGCTGCAAATAAACTTGGAATTGTTAACGGTGTTGGGAATAACAAGTTCCTTCCTCATGGGATAGCATCGAGAGAAGAAGTCAGCGTCATGTTATATAACGCTATAAAAGCAGCAAAACCCGAATATGGTTATATAAGCCGGAACGAACATGTATTCAGGGATCAAAACATGATATCTTCCTGGGCAAAAGAAGCCGTTAAATACCTGTACAGCAGAGGCGTTGTAAAGGGTGTCGGTAATAAAACGTTCAGCCCGCGTGCCGCAACTTCCAGAGAAGAAGCAGTTATCATGGTGAAAAGAATTTATGAAGCTTTTAAATATTCCGAACCGGAGGAACTTCAATCGCAGATCTTTGAGCCTGATGATAATATTTCATCCCGCGGCGGGGCAAGAAGCAGTGTAATAGAAACACTGAAACAACTGATCTCTCAGGAAATGGGAAAACCGTACCAGTGGGGCGCAGCAGGCCCTAATAGTTATGACTGTTCAGGCCTTGTATATTATATATATGGCAAGCTCGGCATATCGCTGCCCAGAGTATCCGCCGCCCAGGCAACAGCCGGAACTTATGTTTCCAAGTCCGATCTGTCATATGGCGATCTCGTATTTTTTGCTGCCGACGGAAAAAGCGTAAATCACGTAGGTATATATGTCGGAAACGGCGAGTTCGTTCATGCTCCTACAAGCGGTAAGGTGGTTAAAGTATCGAACTTAAAAACGGGATACTACGCTAACACATATTACACTGCAAGAAGAGTAATTCAGTAAACTGTTGTATAATAGTTATTTATAATATTGTGCTGAAAAAAGCTGCCGGAAGGCGGCTTTTTTTGTCGAGTCATTACTGTCGTGTTCCGGCAGGTACGCGACTTTGGTTTTGGCGTTTTCGGCGAATTCTGAGCGGGTTATGAGCCGAACGGTAATGATCGCGCATTTGAAATTCCGCTGTAAAAATTCTGTTCGTAAAATGATAAAAATGATATAATTGAATTATTATACATTTCCATGAAAACTTTGGTATTGAAAAATACCATAAAGTAAGGCTGCAGTCATGAATAAATATTTGAAATGGTTTTTTGTTGTTATTTTTATAACTGCCGTTTTGAGCGGGTTTATTCTTTTCCGCTACAGAAACAACCCAACTTATGATACTATAAATGAGCAGCTTGTTCTTCGGTTGGCCGAAACATACCCGGCGGATCATCCGTCTGCTATGGCAGCTCAGAAATTCGCCGAACTTGCTTACGAACGAACAGACGGACGAATAAATATTAAGGTTTATTATAACGGTAAACTGGGCAATGAGAGCGAAGTACTAAAACAAATGCAGTTTGGCGGTATTGCGATGGCACGGGTTAATTTCCTTGAACTTTCAAATATCGTTACATATCTGCAGGAGTATATAGAGCCGTATTCATATGAAAGTCCGGAAGAATTCCTGGACGCTCTTGATGATGATAAAGACAATATATCGTTGAAAATGCAGCTTGAAAAATTCATACCCCTTGTATACTATTATCCTGATCATAGATGTTTTTATAATAACAAATCGGCTATAAAAGGCGCTGATGATTTCACCGGTCTCAAACTAAATACAAACACTTCCGGCAAAATCACGGACATCGTAAAAACACTCGGCTGCGAGCCTGTAAATATTTCAACCGATAATATATTCAAGTCACTAACCGCAGGATATATGGACGGCGGTGAAACCACGTTCTGTGAGTTTGCGCTGAGTGATTACGCATCCGTTGTTCCTTATGTTTCATTAAGCGATTACCTATATTGTCCTGATATTATTATCGCAAGCAGTGTATCATTAAGGGATATAAGCCGTGCCGATCAGCAGCTTCTGGAAGAATGTGCGAAGGATTCTTTCGTATATCAGAAGCAATTGCTGCTGCAACTGCAGCAAGACAGTCTTAGTGAACTTGAGAATAAAAGTATAGTTATTCAAAATAAATCCCTCCTTGAACCAATTCTTAAAAAAATATTCTTAATAGCAGGAGGGAATAAAAATGATTAGACAATGGTTGTCCGGTATAAGAAAATTTTTTCAAAACTCACTGGTTGCAAAGATTAACCTGCTTTTTATTGTTTTGATTTTATTGTTTATTGTATTTTCAGTTTACAATACATATTCGCTTAGTACATCAAATAAAAGCTACAGAGATACAATAAAGAACTATTACCTTATTACGGAATTAAAAGAATATGCCGCAGCATGCAACCGCTCACTGAATGAGTATTTACGAAGCAATAACCGTACCTATTTATCCGACTTCAATAATGTTTCGGGAAAATTCCGAACAACCCTTGGGAAATTGAAATCCAATCTTAACGATGTTGAAACCCGTTATATTCTCCTTAGCATATCCGATTCCTTTGAAACGTACCATACGACTTGTTGTAACGCGTGCCTCAAATTCTACCAGAACGATTTCGTATATTATAATTATATGTATGAAGCACAG
>DATCLI010000270.1:0-3585 GCA_036563955.1 Clostridia bacterium
GGAGGAAAGAATATGTACATAAAAAAATGTCTTATAATTGTAATTTGTATCTGTATTATATTTACAGCAGGATGTAACGGAAAAAAACCGAAGGATGAAAAACCGGAGCCTACTCCGATCCAGGTTGCGAAGGTAACGGCAACGCCGTCTCCTGAACCATCGGATATCCCGTCCGTCGGAGAATCTGAGCCTGACAAATATAACAAGGATATAAAGCCGGTATTTGTTCCGGAAAGAGTTAGAGGCTATAAACAACTGCCGTACGAACCCGTTTCATATGAGAAAAAAGCTGCACCGTATAGTGTCAAACCTGATCTTTCAAATATTGAAAACCTGGATCAGTTCGGAGGGTTCACCGATGCCCAGAAGGAAATGCTTAAAAACAACCTGTTTGTTGTCACCCAATCCGACCAGGTGCAGCTGTTTCATATTTACGAGCAGAATGAATATAAACTGATCCCAAGTTTTATTACCGTCGATTCTGTCCTACAGGTGTATCATATCTTTTTCGACTACAGCTTAAGAACCCTTGAAGCCGAAACGCTGCTTGCGGACCTTGAGGTTTTAACCGGCAGCATGCTTGAAAAATCAATATATTTATATAATACTGTGAATAATCCGGAAATAAAAAATGCCGCAGTGAAAAATGTTGCGTATTTTTTGGTTGCACAAAAAGCTCTTGAATTGGATCCTCCCGAAAATGTTCCCGGAGATGCCGAAAAAATAGCTGAAAGCGAGTATCGAAAGGTTCTTGAAGCGCCCGGTTTTTTGGAATCCGAAATTGCGGGATGCGATGTTGATTACAGCCAGTTCACCGTACGGGGGCATTACACAAGGAACCACGACTTTGAGCGGTATTTCAGGGCGATGATGTGGTACGGGTTAGTTCCTTCTCCTCTGTCAGATAAAGAAGGAAAAATGGATAACGAATCCATTGTCAGGTCGCTTCTTATTACATATTCCGTGTTCCTGCCTTCAGAGCGTGAAGAGCAGGATATAGACCTTTGGGAAAATATTTATGATCCTACTGTTTTTTACGTCGGAAAAGCGGATGATTTGACAATATATGATTATATGGACTTGTTAATAAAGGTTTATGGAAAGACTCCCGACCCCGATTCGTTTGCAGACAGGGAAAAACTCGGTGAATTTTACGAGCAGGCAAAAAACCTGAGATCCCCGGGAATCCAGACTGCTTTTCTGACCGTTGATTCGCCCTCGGGCAAGCAGTTTCGTTTTATGGGGCAGAGGTATATACCTGATTCCGAAATACTTCAGCGGCTTGTAAACCCGCCTGTAAGAAACATGCCTTCAGGGCTTGACGTTATGGCTGTTCTTGGTTCGAAGGAAGCTTACAACCACCTGATAAACGCTGAAAAAGTTACCGAAATCTGGCCTGAATACCCGGAACAGTTTCTTAAGGTAAAAGAAAAATTTGAAGGGCTTTCGCAGGATGTATGGCAATCCAATATGTATTACGGCTGGTTATGGACGTTAAAACCGCTCCTTTGCGATTTTAGCGAAGGGTATCCCTCTTTTATGAATAAACCTGCATGGAAATACAAGTCTTTGAATACAGCGCTGGCGAGCTGGGCCGAGCTCAGGCACGACACTATACTTTACGGCAAGCAGAGCGGAGCCGAATGCGGCGGTGACTGGCCGCCTCCGGTTGTAAAAAGCTATGTCGAGCCGAACATTGAAGTATACGAACGGTTGCTGTGGCTGACCCGGTATTCGAAGGAGAACCTTTTGCAAAAGGGAATACTGCCCGATAATATGCACGAAAAGTTAAGCCAGTTCGAAGACTTGCTGGTATTTTTGATTAATTGCTCCGTTAAGGAATTGAGAAATGAAGAACTGACAGTTGATGAATACAACACGTTGCTTATTTACGGAGGAACGCTTGAGTGGCTTACGCTTTCAATGGCTGAAGGGCCTATCTTATCGGAAACCGACAGGAACATGGCTGTAATTGCCGACGTCCACACTGTTCCGGGCAGCTATCTGGAAGCAGGCGTCGGGCCGGCATCGGAAATTTTTGTTGTTGTACCTATAGGCGGAAAGCTTTATCTTACAAGGGGAGCCGTTTTCTCATATTACGAGTTTGTAAGCGACAGGCGCCTTACCGACGAGCAATGGCAGAAGCTTTTCAAGGATAGTACCGCACCTTCTCAGCCGATATGGACCGACGAATATAATGAAGGCAGAAAGGATGAAATACCGGTGCCCGCAGAACCATTTAATTCAGGCTGTTAAACTTATGTCACTGGTCTGATGCCGCTATTTGAACTATTGTGCGCGCCTGAATCTAAAAAATTTAGGATGTAAAGATATAATGGTTAGACTAACTGCTTGCCGAAAATGGAACAAAAACCGCATTTTCATAATTGCTGTCTGTGTTATAATCTTTGCTTCTTTAACATTGTTTTTTTATGCGCGCAAAAGACAAACCGTAATTTTATATTTTACCGGTGACATACTCCTTGACAGGGGAGTAATGACGTATATGGAACAATATGGCTATGATTATCCTTTCCTGAAGATAAAAGATGCTTTCAAAGACGGCGATATTGTTTGCGGGAACCTTGAAGGACCGTTAACCGAAGGGGGCATTCCGTCTTTAAAAGATCCGAGGTATATTTTCAGGTTTCCGCCCTCTATTGCACAAAACCTTAAAGATGCCGGGTTTAATATGCTGAACCTAGCAAATAACCATACGATGGATCACGGTGCAAAGGGGCTTACGGATACGATGAATAAGCTTAATGAATATGGGATTGCCTGGTTTGGGGCGGGATCCAACATAAAAGAAGCATCTTCCCCGGTATTTGTAAATATCGGAGGAACGACTATCGGCTTTCTGGGTTATTCCGCTTTTCCGCCGGAAGGCTATTTTCACACACAGGAAAAACCTAATATATCAATGCTCGATGAATCAAGCATGGGTGAATCTATTATCAACGCACGGAAGAAATGCGACTTTCTTGTTGTATCTTTTCATTGGGGCAGGGAATTTGATCCGTATCCGGATAATACCCAGAAAAATACTGCGTATATTGCCATAGATAACGGCGCTGATATTGTAATAGGCCATCATCCGCATGTTTGCCAGGGTGTGGAAGAATACAACGGTAAATATATTTTCTACAGTCTTGGCAATTTTATATTCGACAAACAAATACCTCCGGGCACCGATAAGGGAGCGGTAGTAAAGCTTCATATTCAGAACGGAAAGCTTAAAAAGTGGGAACTGCTTCCGGTAAAGATAACAAACTGTCAGCCTGAAATCCTTGAAGAAAGCATGTAAACATATGGAAAGACATAGTATTGTTTATCGCCGGGTATGTTAGGGGTAAATATGGGCTAGCTCGCCCTTGACATGCCTGGCGACATTTTATCGGAATAATTATGAGGTGACATTATCACAGAATAACACAATTTATAAGAGTAAATTGCGAAGTTCTGAAATAAGCGATAATACTTAATAATAAGGATGCAGAAAAATAACTTTAACCCAAAAACGAGAGATGAAATGCGGTTTTGAGAGATGTTTAAGGAGATATTTTAAGAAATCACACCCAAGTT
>DATCLI010000271.1:0-7811 GCA_036563955.1 Clostridia bacterium
ATCTTATGCGCTTGTATTTACCGCAGTGGCATTCCCAGTCACGGGTCGGACCAAATATCCTTTCACAAAACAATCCGTCCCTCTCGGGCTTTAATGTTCTATAGTTTATCGTTTCAGGTTTTTTCACTTCCCCGCGTGACCATTCGCGTATTTTCTCCGGAGAAGCCAAACCAATCCGTATTGCATCAAAATTAGTTAATTCAAACACGCCAGTAACCTCCTATATGTCATCATCGTCATCGATAATAAGATCTTCGTCTTCATCGACGGCAAACAATTCGTCAACGGCATCTTCATCAAGCTCTTCGGCATTGTCGAAACTGTCAAAATCCATATCGACATTAAAGTCATTATCGGTGAATTCCGAGGAGTCTTCGTAACCCTCATCGGGAATTCCGAATACCTCATCTTCACGTCCTTCTATGTTCACATCAAGTTCTTCGAGATCATCGTCAACCGATTCCTTGATTTCAATTTCCTCACGTTCCTCGCTGAATACTTTCACATCAAGCGCAAGGCTCTGGAGTTCTTTCATAAGCACCTTGAACGATTCGGGGATGCCCGGTTCAGGAACATTTTCACCCTTGACAATGGACTCATAGGTCTTCACACGGCCGACAACATCATCGGATTTTACTGTAAGTATTTCCTGAAGGCTGTACGCGGCGCCGTATGCTTCCAGCGCCCAAACCTCCATTTCTCCGAAACGCTGCCCGCCGAACTGTGCTTTTCCGCCCAAAGGCTGCTGCGTTACAAGAGAATAAGGCCCGGTTGATCGCGCATGTATTTTATCGTCAACGAGGTGAGCAAGTTTCAGGAAGTACATGTACCCGACCGTTATCGGATTATCGAAAGGTTCTCCCGTACGCCCATCATACAGGATTGATTTCCCGTCCTCCGGCAAACCGGCCTTTTTCAGCGTTGCAATTATATCGTCTTCATTCGCTCCGTCAAATACGGGAGTAGCTATTTTCCAGCCCAACACCTTCGCCGCATAGCCAAGATGGGTTTCGAGCACCTGCCCGATATTCATACGTGAAGGAACTCCCAATGGGTTAAGAACTATCTGAAGCGGGGTTCCGTCCGGCAGGAACGGCATATCCTCTACCGGCAGAATACGCGATATAACGCCTTTATTACCATGACGGCCGGCCATTTTGTCTCCAACGGAAATTTTTCTTTTCTGTGCGACATAAACACGAACAAGCTGGTTTACACCGGGCGGCAGCTCGTCTCCATGCTCACGCGTAAATACCTTTACATCAACAACGATACCCGATTCACCGTGAGGAATCCTTAACGATGTGTCGCGGACTTCCCTCGCCTTTTCACCGAATATCGCACGGAGCAGACGCTCTTCGGCCGTAAGTTCGGTTTCTCCTTTAGGGGTTACTTTCCCAACCAACACATCTCCGGCGCGTACTTCGGCGCCTATTCTGATAATTCCTCTTTCATCAAGGTCTTTTAAAGAGTCTTCACTGACATTCGGTATGTCGCGCGTGATTTCCTCGGGACCAAGCTTTGTATCGCGCGACTCCGATTCATATTCTTCAATATGAATCGATGTATACACATCGTCTCTAACCAATTCCTCGCTGATCAGGATAGCATCTTCATAATTATAGCCTTCCCATGTCATAAAGCCGATCAGTATGTTTTTACCAAGCGAAATTTCTCCCTGATCGGTTGACGGACCATCGGCAATAACATCCCCCGCGTTAACTCTCTCGCCTTTTTTTACAATAGGACGCTGGTTAATACACGTTCCCTGGTTTGAACGCTGGTATTTCAACAATTTATAATGGTCTTTCACACCGTCGTCGCGGAGTATTACAATTTCGTTTGACGTAACTTTTTCTACGACTCCGCTGTTCTGGCAAACCTTAACGACACCCGAATCCCTGGCTGCTTTGTATTCTATTCCCGTTGCGATTATCGGGGATTCCGGTTTGATTAACGGCACCGCCTGCCGCTGCATGTTTGAACCCATCAGCGCCCTGTTCGCGTCGTCATTCTCCAAAAAAGGAATCATTGCGGTAGCAACCGAAACGAGTTGTTTCGGCGATACATCCATATAGTCGACGCGATCGGGACTGACTTCAATTATTTCATCCTGGAATCGGCATCCTATGCGCTTGCTGAGAAATTGGCCTGCTTCATCCAACGGTTCGTTAGCTTCGGCAATAATATACCCGTCTTCCTCATCGGCAGTCATGTAGACAACTTCATCGGTAACACGGTTTGTTTTTTTATCGACCTTTCTGTACGGCGCCTCAATAAACCCGTACTCATTAACTCGGGCATAAGTGCTGAGCGAACCAATCAAGCCGATATTCGGACCTTCAGGGGTTTCTATCGGGCACATGCGTCCATAGTGGGAATGGTGGACGTCACGGACTTCAAACCCCGCTCTTTCACGGGACAGGCCCCCGGGACCGAGAGCGCTCAATCTCCGCTTATGCGTAAGCTCAGCGAGCGGATTCGTTTGATCCATAAACTGCGAAAGCTGCGAGCTCCCGAAAAATTCCTTGATTGCCGCGGCCACGGGACGGATATTAATCAAAGCCTGCGGTGTAACAATATCAATATCCTGTATTGTCATTCTTTCGCGCACAACGCGTTCCATTCTCGCAAGCCCTATGCGGAACTGGTTCTGGAGAAGCTCGCCTACCGAGCGCAGCCGCCTGTTTCCAAGGTGATCAATATCATCAAGCGTGCCAATTCCGTCATCGAGGCCGAGAATATAGTTCACAGACGCCACAATATCTTCAACGGTTATATTTTTCGGAATAAGCAAATCTTTATTAGTAATGATGGCGGTTTTTATGTCTTCATCGTTGGAATATTCGTCCAAAATCTGCTTTAGTATTCCGTAACGGACCTTCTCTGTAATTCCAACCGAAGCGGCATCAAAATTTATATAACCCTGTATGTCAACGGTATCATTTCCGATAACTCTCACTATTTTTCCGTTTATATCGAGGTTTACAACATTAACTCCGGAATTCTGGATCCTCCATGCAGCCTCCTCGGAAATAACATGTCCTTTTCCAACAATTATTTCACCAGTCTGGCCATCGGCTATGTTATCGGCAGCAAACTTACCCCATATCCTGTAGGCGAGAGCCAATTTCTTGTTGAATTTATAGCGCCCTACCTTCGAAAGGTCGTAACGCTTAGGATCAAAGAAAAGATTGTTAAGCAAAGTGCTCGCGCTTTCAACAGTGGGGGGCTCTCCGGGGCGCAGGCGTTTATATACTTCCAGCAGCCCTTCTTCTTCGCTTTTCGTATTGTCTTTCTGTATCGTCGCAAGCAGTTTTTCATCCTCTCCGAAAAGCTGAATCAACTGCGCGTCCGTTCCATACCCAAGAGCCCTTAAGAAAACGGTAATCGGCAGTTTTCTCGTACGGTCAATTCTTACCGATACAATATTATTTGAATCGGTTTCATACTCGAGCCATGCTCCCCTGTTCGGAATAACCGTATTCGAATACAGCTTTTTCCCGGTCTTGTCACGATCCATAGCGTAGTAAATACCGGGTGAACGAACAAGCTGGCTTACTATTACGCGCTCTGCTCCGTTTATAACAAATGTTCCGGTCTCTGTCATCAACGGGAAATCTCCCATGAATATTTCCTGTTCCTTCACTTCGCCGGTTTCCTTGTTGATTAAACGAACCCTGACTTTTAACGGAGCGGAATATGTAGTATCCCGTTCCTTGCATTCTTCTACCGAATACTTTATGTTTTCATCGAGCGAATAATCAATAAACTCCATAACAAGATTCCCGGTATAATCTGTTATCGGGGAAACATCTCTCAGAACTTCCCTGAGTCCTTCATCGAGGAACCATTGATAGGAATTTTTCTGGATTTCGATCAGATTTGGCATTTCCAGAACTTCATTGATTTTTGAGTAACTCATTCTGGTTGACTTTCCTAATTGAACAGGATGCACCATCCATTATCACCTCGTATAGATTTATGTTATCATTTACAGCCGTATAGAATAAAACAAAAAAGTTGCGTATATAATTATTATAGTAAGGATATCATCTCCCTGCCGGGAATAAGTATTTGTTATTCAATACCTGTATAAAAAATTATATAAACAACAAAAATAGACTAGGAAAACGAGTGTTAAAATTGTTGAACCTAATCTCTTTCATGTAGTTATAAGGCTAACTATAATAGTTCAAACGCTATCATTCTCCCAATCTATTTTTCAGGTTGTAAATTTGCCTAGATTATATTGTACCCTTTGCATATATGTGTTATAATAAACAATAAAATTATTTCCCATGGGATAGGTATGCCTGGACACAATATGATAATGCAGTTTATAATTCTATCATACCATATTATTAAAGTCAATGCTTTTTTTGTTTATGGCATTTGCGATGTTATACTTTGAGTTCCGCTGTACAATATATTGCTGGTACGCATTAAAGCTTATCACTATATATTGTACATCGGATTTTTATTAAGGTTACATCGCAAAAGCCTTTGTTTTCTTTTTTTCTCCCATTTATAACCATATATAGTGATAACTGTCGTCAATTTGAGTCCCATTATTTCATAAATTTAATCTCAAATTGGTCAAAATCAACCGGTTCAAAAAATTGATCGCTGTTAAAGGATGTCCTTCCAAAACGTGTAAACTCTCTTGTATTTTTTTTAAGCCATATTGGAACCGATATCTCCATTTTTTTACACAGTTCTATAAAACATTGCTCAAGCTGTTTTTGAAAGCTTTCATCTTCGCTGATAAATAATTCCTCTTCGGCAAGCGTTTTTGTCCCTTTAATTATTTTGGCATGAAGTTTCATATCCAAAGCTCCTTTTCATAAATGATTTTCTAATCATAGTCAACGCTGACAAGATAAAGGCCGAACGGTGGAGCGGTAATCCCGGCCATTTCCCTATTCTTGTTTGTCAGCAGTTCGGGCACGGTATCCGGCGATCTTTTTCCCAAACCTATTTCTACCATTGTCCCGACAATAGTCCTGACCATTTTATACAGAAACCCGCTTCCTCTAATCGTATATACAAGGTAACCGTTCTCCCGGCTCCAACTTGATTCGGTAATTGTCCTTGTAAAATCTTTTATATTATGGCCGCTTGCGCAAAAGGAAGAAAAATCATGCATTCCTGTAAATAATGAAGATGCCGTTTTCATTTGATCAAAGTCAAGCGGTTCGGGAATATGCCATGCCAAATTTTCAGCCAAAGGCGATCTTGCTTTCCGGTTAAGTATTTTATATTGATATGTTTTGCCTGTCGCTGAGTATCTTGCATGAAATCCGGGCTCTGCTGCTTCGGACGAAATGACCGCTATATCTTTTGGAAGAACGGCATTAAGCGCGTACTGAAATTTTTCGGCCGGAATCGCCGCTTTTGTGTCAAAATGCGCTGTCTGTCCATAAGCGTGCACACCTGCATCCGTTCTGCCGGCTCCGGCAACACGCACTTTTTCTCCAGTTATCGCAAATATCGCGTTTTCAATTTCGGCCTGGACGGTATGCGCATTCTGCTGGATCTGCCATCCGTGATATCCGGAACCGTTGTATTCAACTACTATTTTTATACGCCTTATGGTCACAGCCACCCTCCGTTATTTTAATTGATTTTATTATAGCTTATTTTTTAATATGTGGGGATATTTTGTTTTACGGAATAATAAGGTCGCCAAGTGAAGATCTTATGATTTTCTTAAATTCATGATATAATAGGGATACCAAGCGTGTTGAAATTGCTGAGCAATTTTTTGGTTATTTAAGGAATGGAGAGAATGATTAAAGGAAAGAAAGTTTTACTGCGCACAATCAGGGAAAAAGAGCTGGATGTCGTATATAACCTTATTTGCAGCATTAATAACAAAGGTCCTTACTGGCACCTTATTATACCGTCGGAAACCGAATTCAAAAAAGAATTTTCGAGAAACGGACTATGGGGAAAAAATGAAGGCAGAATGCTTATTATGGATATTAATGACACCGAGTATTTAGGCGAAATGCTTTTCTTTAAAGGCCTTGATTACCAGTCCGGGTTCGAGGTAGGATATGAGCTTTTTCATCCGTCCCATGCGGGCAAAGGTTATATGACTGAAGCACTGCTTCTTTTCTGCGGATATCTGTTCGCGTGCTACCCAATAAACCGCATCCAGGTTAATGCAATGAGCGAGAATATAAGCAGCTGCAGGGTTGCTGAAAAATGCGGATTCAGATATGAAGGTACGATGCGGAAAGCCACATATCATAACGGCAAATACCACGATTTGCATCTTTTTTCACTCCTTAGAGAAGAATGTCCACCTCTTAACAGCATTCTTCCCTGAACACCCGAAGCACTATCTGAACTATTGTACAATAACGGAAACTATAGCGAAAGTGCAGCATAGAGATATACAGTCAGAGCGAGGATAAGCAAGTCGACTGTCTGAGCAAAAATGTTTCATGCAAAAATTTATTCAAAGCATTTTTGCGAGTTTCGACTTGCCTGAGCTGAACTGTATAGCTCTTGCAAATGAAGCTCTTTGTTGACGTTATTGTACAATAGTTCTTCGAATTATTATACTGATTCAACCAGACAACCAGCGGGTGATTACGGGCCTGGGCATTGCTGCCGCGTTCCGGTGGGTACGCGGCTCTATTTCGGTGAATATATCCACGGTAAATATGAAAAGATAAAATTGGGTTTTGCATATATTATTTTTATGGAGGAATCGGATGTTTATCAATATATTATGGAAGACAGTATTATTATATTTAATTGTTGTTATATCCATGCGTCTTATGGGAAAAAGGCAAATCGGACAGCTTCAGCCTTTTGAGTTTGCCATAGCCGTAATGATTTCCGAAATCGCAGCTATTCCTCTGACTGAAGAAAATAAAAACATAATAGACGGAATTATTCCCATTTTCATACTCGTTGTTTGCCAGTTTATTGTTTCGATAATATCGATTAAAAGCGTACGCGCCCGTAAAATAATTTGCGGTCGCCCGCGCGTGGTAATAAAAAGCGGAGCGCTCCAGGAAAAAAATCTGCGCAAGGAGTTATATACGATAAATGATTTGCTCGAGTTATTGAGGATAAACAATGTTCAAAACATATCTGATGTTGAATTCGGAGTCCTTGAAACAAACGGAGAACTAAGCCTGGTTATGAAATCCCAAAAACGTCCGCTGACACCGGCTGATCTTGGAATAGATACGGAGTATGAAGGGCCTTCGCTTGACATTATTATTGACGGAGTTGTCCACTATGAAAACCTGAAACTCGCAAAACTTGACATCAAATGGCTTATGGAGCAATTAAAAAACAAAGGGTGGTCGGACCCAAAGGACATATTCTTTGCATCTTTAAACTCCAAAGGGGAATTATATATTCAACCAAAATGGAAAGCGGTAAAAAACAGAAAGTATTGAGACCTAAAATGGTTGATAATCGATTATTTTTTTCTTCCCAAAAATGCCGTGGCATTAAGTTCACTTTTTTCTGCGGTTTGCATGATATGTTCAACGACTTTGTTTAAAATCTCCAGATCGAGTTTTTTACGATCAATCTCATCGAGGTTTGTCTCTATCTCATGCGGATATCTGATGCTGACCCTGGGAGGAAGGCGTAAAACATCAACCTCAGCATTTTTTACGGAAAATGAATCGCTGTATATTGATACCTTGACTCTGAAATTCGGATCCGCGCTTTTTTCTTTAATAACACTTACCGAAAACGTCATTTCATACACCTTCATCATATTAATTAATTCAACAACCCTTCCGAAAAAAATAAACGCAGGCATTGCTTTCAGC
>DATCLI010000272.1:0-7237 GCA_036563955.1 Clostridia bacterium
GGGTACACCGGTTAAAAAACCTGAACTATTCCAAAATGATAATAAAATGCCGTGATTACATTACCAATCATATTTATGAGAATATAACTCTTAAACAGCTGAGCGAGCTGCTGTCCGTCAACGGCAATTACCTTTCGGAAAAATTTAAAAAGGAAGCAGGCATGACGATCAGTGAATTCATACAGAAAGAAAAAGTTGAAGAAGCAAAAAAATTGCTTTCTTCAACTAATCAATCCATTCTTGATATAAGCGTCAGCCTGAATTTCACCGACCAAAGCTATTTTACGAAAATATTTAAAAAGGTTACAGGCTTCACTCCTAATCAATACAGAAAGACAACCCTGTAAATTATTCGCTGTTTAGTTTTTTAAGAATTTTTTCAAGCTTTTCTTCGGTAAACGCATCTCTGAATGAAACTAAAGCGCGAAGCGGCATCTCTTTGAACATGCTCGTCATTGCCGCTATTGCTTCCGAAGAAAGAATCCCCACCGTATCCATCAACTCTTTTTTAAATATTTCCGCCTTGCCCGGTTCTGATATAATTTCACCAAGTGTCGAATTTCTCGTATAAAGTTTTTTAATGTGCGTTGTAGAATTTACAGTGATTTTTTCTCTGAAAACTATATCTGCCGAAGACCTTCCCACAAGAATTTCAAATTCTCCGCTTTCAACATGCCAATCTCCAATCTCGGTATTGTAGCAGGCGAAAGCCCTCTTATCAAGTGTAATTACAACTGTTTTTCCCTCGCCGGGCGCAAGTTCAATCTTATCAAAACCTTTCAGCTCTTTAACAGGCCTTATTACAGTACTTTCAATATCGCGCACATAAACCTGGACTGTCTCTTTCCCCTTCATATTTCCTGTGTTTTTT
Source organism: Clostridia bacterium (assembly GCA_036563955.1). Lineage (GTDB taxonomy): Bacteria > Bacillota > Clostridia > DSM-8532 > DSM-8532 > DTU069. Next base: position 872 of record DATCLI010000272.1, read on the forward strand.
ACTTTTACGCTGATTTTAACGCTCTCATTATCCGATATTTCAGCTTTGTCTACAGCAATATCCGTGTATTCAAAGCTTGTATAGCTTAGGCCGTAACCAAAAGGAAACAGAGGTGCGACCCCTTTTGCGTCATAATAGCGATAGCCGACGAAAATACCTTCCCTGTACTCCACTTTTTTATTGTCCCCCGGGAAATTAAGGAAAGATGGGTTGTCATTGAGCCGGACAGGAAATGTTTCGGCTAACCTGCCGCCCGGGTTTTTAATTCCGAACAGTATATCCGCGACTGCGCCGCCGCCGGCCTGGCCTCCCAAATAACACTCCAATACTCCCTTTACCTTGTCAAGCCACGGCATTTCAATGGGTGAGCCATTGCTTAATACGACCACCGTATTTTTCTGGACATCCGCGACCGCTTCAATAAGCTTTCTATGGCCTTCGGGAATTCGCATGTGCTTCCTGTCGAAGCCTTCCGATTCATAGCTTTCCGGAAGCCCGGCAAAAACAATCGCAGTATCCGCTTTTGCCGCTATTTCCTGAGCCTCGCGTATTAAACCGTCATCAGGAATGTCGCTGTTGGATGTAAATTCTTTTCTGCTGAAAATGCCGCCTTTAATGTCGCCGTGATAACCCTTCGCATATAAGACATTTCCGCTTCCACCGATAATTTTATTAATTTCTTCATAAGCATTATCCGTCATTGTGGGATTAACATGAGAACTGCCTCCGCCCTGATATCTCGGATTCCTGGCAAAATCGCCGATTATCGCGAATGTACCGCCCTTTTTAAGCGGGAGAATGCTGTCCTCATTTTTCAGAAGTACAATGCATTCACCTGCAGCTTCCCTCGCTAATTGATGATGCTTTTCCCTGTCATAGGGTATGCCCTTTTTATTGTTATCCGCTGCTTTGAAAATAATCCTCAAAAGTCTTTCAACAGCCTGATCAAGTACACTTTCGGGAAGCTTGCCGGTCTTCACCGCTTCCACAATTTTTTTGTCGCGTTCTCCCCGGCTTGAAGGCATTTCCAGTTCAAGCCCGGCAGCAAGCGCCTGTACCCTATCATTCACAGCGCCCCAGTCGGACACAACAAAACCTTCGAAGCCCCATTCCTCTTTCAGTATATCATTGAGCAGAGAGCGTTTTTCCGAGCAGTATTCTCCGTTCAGCCTGTTATAGGAGCACATAACCGTCCACGGCTGCGACTTTTTGACCGCTCCTTCAAAGCTCGCGAGATAAATCTCCCTCAGCGTTCTCTCATCTGCAACCGAATCTATTACCAATCTAAGGCGCTCCTGGTTATTGGCCGCAAAATGCTTAAGAGAGGTTCCAACCCCCTGGTTTTGGACTCCCTGGATGAAAGATGCCGCAATCTCGGATGAAAGGTACGGGTCTTCCGAATAATACTCAAAATTTCTGCCGCACAGGGGTGAGCGCTTGATATTTACGCCGGGACCAAGAAGGATGTCCACCTTCTCCGCATTGCATTCTTCTCCAAGTGCTTCGCCCACTTTTTGTATCAGTTTTCTATCCCATGAACATGCCAAAGCGGATGCTGTAGGAAAGCACGTTGCGGGTACGCTTTTTTGGTCCCCCGGGTCTACGCCGCTTTCTCTTTGTTTTCTTAAACCATGAGGTCCGTCGGACATCATTATTGACGGTATATTCAGCCTGTCTATTCCTTTGGTATGCCAGGAATCGCGACCTGAACACAAACCGGCTTTTTCCTCGAGCGTCATTTCCGAAATAATCTTTTTTATATCTCTTGCCATGAGTAAACCTCCTATCCTCAAAATATCTTTTTCCTAAATTATATTAAAGGAGGCTTTTCTCTTTTGGTATTATTTTAAGATTTTTATAACTATAACCGGCATATTCAATATTTTATGTCATTATTTAAACCATTATCCTGTTTCGTTATGCTTTTTTAAATATTAATCGCTTCCCCATTGCTTTTAATAACATCCCTGTACCAGTACGCTGAATCTTTCAGAATCCGTTTCTGTGTGACATAATCAACATATACGAGCCCAAATCTTTCATTATAACCCAAAGCCCACTCAAAGTTATCCATGATTGACCATGTGAAATAGCCTCTGATATCCGTACCGTCAAGAACAGCTTTCTTCATCTCCCTTATGTACCTGTAAAGAAAATCTATCCGCTGCGGATCATGAACTTTGCCGTCGACACTTACCCAGTCGGTATTTGCCATACCGTTCTCGGTAATTATTACAGGCTTTTTATATCTCTCATAAAAGAATTTCGGGCCCCAGTAAAGAGCCTCGGGGGTTACCGCCCATTTGGCTGATGTCTGCGCATAACCTGCTCCTTTTACTACCTCCTCGTATGCGGTGCCGTTTGAACGCACACGTGTTCCATAATAAATATTGCATCCAAAGAAATCCAACGGCTGGTTGATTATTTTTAAATCATCCTGCTTTTTTTCAGGAAGCCATTTTTCATAATATTTATATCCATCTTCAGGATACCTTCCGAGATAGACCGGATCCATCCACCATGTATTTGCCCAAAACCTGTGTTCCTGGCAGGAGAACATCGCCTTTTTCGCCGCCTTTATGTCATCCTCGGAATTTGTGTCCGGAAAATAAACAATGCCGCAGGGCGCATAACCGATTTGACAGGGCCGCCTTGAGTATTTTCTTATTGCTTCAACAGCCCTTCCATGCGCGAGCAGGCTGTTGTGCATCATTAAAAACAAATCCTTTTTGTCAAGTTTCAGGCCGGGGGCATGAACACCGTCATAATGGCCAAGAACAATAAAACACTGCGGCTCGTTTAGAGTCATCCAATTTGTTACCCTGTCGGACAGCCTGTCGACCACCGCTTTCGCATATTCCTGAAACCATTTGGGACTGTCCGGATTCAGCCATCCGCCTTTTTTATACAGTTCATAAGGATAATCCCAGTGAAACAGGGTTATATATGGTGTAATCCCGCAGCGAAGAAGTTCATCTGTCAGCCTGTCATAAAAATCGAGGCCTTTTTCATTAACCCGCCCAATCCCGTCGGGGATAACTCTCGGCCATGACACGGACAATCTGTAAGCTTTAAGTCCGATTTCTTTCATTATGCCGGCATCTTCCTTATACCGGTAATAATGATCGCAGGCTACATCTCCGGTATCGCCGCTTTTAACGCATCCTTCCCTTTTACTGAACATATCCCATACGGAAAGCCCTTTACCGTCATCCTGCGCTGCACCTTCGATTTGATACGCGGCAGCCGCAGCACCCCAAATAAAGTCCTTTGGAAAACTCATAACATATCCTCCCGGAAAAATTATTTTATTTGCAGATTTTACCGTTTCATTCATTTTAACAAAATCATCCTGTTATTGCACCAAAATTTTTGATTTCACAATGGCAGAATTTTTCTTTTTGTGTTAATATAACAGGATGGAAGATATCTGCAGCCTGGTTTGCTGTAATTGCCGGGCAGTATCTTCCGTTGTTTTAATTGGAGAATACAGAAAAGAAGAAATGTATGCTTTTAAAAACTTCTTGATCAATTCGAAAAGATTATTAATGAAATAAGGCGGGGAAAATGAAAGAAAAGATAACGGCATTAAAAGCGGCATTCCCCCATACTATTCCCGTATTAACCGGTTTTGCTTTCTTAGGCGCCGCTTACGGCATATTAATGAATAGTAAGGGCTATGGCGTTGGTTGGACAGTATTGTTCAGTCTGATAGTATTTGCAGGCTCGGCTCAATATTTGGCAATTACTTTTCTGACTTCTGTTTTTAATCCGTTTTATGCGCTGCTTATGACTTTGATGGTAAATGCGAGACATATATTTTATGGTATTTCATTATTGGATAAGTACAAAGGTACCGGTAAATTAAAGCCGTATCTCATTTTTGGGTTATGCGACGAAACATTTTCTATTGTTTGTTCGGTGGAACCGCCCGAAAACGTAAACAGAAACTGGTTTATGTTTTTTATTACACTGCTTAATCACAGTTACTGGGTCTTAGGTTCGGCAATAGGCGGTTTGGTGGGTTCGATGGTTTCATTTAATACAAAGGGACTTGATTTTGTGTTAACCGCGCTTTTTGTTGTAATATTCATCGGACAATGGAAAACCCGGAAAGACCACAAACCGGCAGTAATCGGTGTTTTATGCTCCGTCATCTGCCTCGCTGTTTTCGGCAGGAACAATTTTATTATTCCCTCGATGATTGCCATATTAATGGTACTAACAATATTTCGAAAAGGAAATAAAGAAGACAATAAGTTAAGCAAGGAGAGTGTACAGTGACTTTATCACCTGTTCGAACTTTAATTATTATTTGTATGGCGGCCGCCGGGACAATGATAACAAGGTTTTTGCCATTTATAATATTTAACGGATCGAAGTCAAATAACTCATACATAAGTTATCTCGGCCGGGTTTTGCCTTATTCCGCCGTCGGCCTGCTCGTAGTATACTGCCTTAAAGATATGAGTTTTAAAAGCTCCGCATACGGACTGCCTGAGATAATAGCCATAGCCTGTATTACTGCGCTTCATTACTGGAAAGAAAATACGCTGCTTAGCATAGGAGCCGGTACTGTTATTTACATGGCGCTTGTTCAGTTTGTGTTTACATAAAAATGCGCAGCGTGTTACGCTTATTAGTAACCTGCGGCAGTTCCATCATCTGAATTAACGTATACTTCTCCATGCTGTTTTATTAAATTTAAGGCTGAATCTATCTATTGTTTCTATCGATGATAAATTTTTTAATATCCCGGACAATGATGTCTTTGATTTCACAGTTTTCGAATGCAAAAGAATAAGGATAGTCTTTCATTTCTTCCCAGGGAATTGATCGCAGCACAGGTTTCAGGATTTGCTCAACGGCTATGCGGTGCATAATGGAGCGCATCCTGAACTCAAGGTCATAAAAAAGCTCTTCATCCAACGGCTTGAAATATTTTTCTCCTATATATTGCATAGCTTCCATTGAAACCTTCTGTTCCCATTTATGGTCCCATGATTTTTCTATTTTGCTGCGCAGGCGCATCCAGGGTGAATCTTCCTTAGGCACTACGATTCCCATTCTCCGGGCATCCTTGTATGACCACAGGTTCCAGGATATATTATTGTCCTCGCATAAGCTGATATTGTACCTTATCAACTTTGAGTAAAAATCCTGCCGATTTCCAATGAATTCATACCCGGACTCGCCGCACCAGACAGGACGGTTAAAGCGCGCAATACCGTGGATCTGACGGTAAAAGATTTCTTCGAATATCTCTTTTCTTCTCTTTTCATCAAATTCAGGATCCAGTACATCCTCATCAATTACAAAAGGATAAAAATGAACAACCAATGCTGTCCGGGGATCTGTCGGCTCATCAAGCAGTTCAAAGCTGCGGCCGAAATCATCGCCTTCTAAAAATATGATATGGTCTTTATCCACTTCACGGATTGCAGCAATAACTCTGCCATAAAATTCATTAAACTCTTTTTTCGTAAGTCCATATCCTGGTTCATTGATAATGTCATATCCCGCGATCCATCGGTTTCCCGCATACCGTGATGCAAGCTCCCTCCAGAGTTTTACTATCTGGTCCTGAAAACAGCGGTATTTCCAGAACAGCGCCTGCCCCGTGATGTTATCCGAATGCCAGTCCGTGTTTTGCGATCCCGGCGTTGAATGCAAATCCAAAATAACATGCAATCCTTTTTTCCCGCATAGTTTAACTACCCTGTTAAGCGTTTGGAAACCCTTCTCCAGGAAATCATAAGGATTCGCGTCATCAATAAAATGACGGTAAGCGAACGGAATACGAATAGAATTTATTCCGATTGATTTTAAGAAATCAATATCCTCTTCCCTGACAAATTGACTGTATAAAACATCAAACAGTTCTGCCGCGTTTTCATCCCCATAAACTTCAACAAAAGCTTCCTGTATCATTGAATTAGTTCCGGGCAGCCCCATCATAAAGTGCTCAAAATTCATCCACGAACCGAGTGCCCAACCTCTTAGAGTTATCGGCTCGCCGTTAACGACGAACTCCCTGCCGCGGATCTGCACAAAATCTTTTCTCATAAAATCACCTTCGTTTCCAATATAATGACCGCTCTCGCAGTCTCACTATCAGCGTTCAGCATAAGCATTCCGGTTAATTGTATCCTATTGGGTTTTTATCTGCCGGAAGCTGAATTTTTTCAAGGCTGATATGGTTTTATTACTTCAATATCGTTCATAGGGTAATTTTTCATATTTAAGGTATACAATTTTGAATCAGTCAATTTAGCGGTAGCGGCAATTATTGCATCTGCCATATTTATCCCATGGCTTTTTCTGTATTTATTCAAATACCTGCCTGCTATTTCAGCTATCCGGCCG
>DATCLI010000273.1:0-3726 GCA_036563955.1 Clostridia bacterium
ATTCATGAACCTGCAAAAAAAATCCGCTTCCCCAAAAGCTTTTCCGTTCCAAATAAATTCTGTCGTATCTTCATGTGTTTTTTTAAGGCTTGTAATCCCTTTTTCACCGTAATTTATATGCATCTTGATCTCCCGAAGCAGTTCTATTTTGCAAAAGAGCCTGCCTATATAGATAAGAAAATCTATCAGGCAGACTCTCCGTAATATTAACCTGTTAACCTTTATTTGATTTTTTCCGCATTGAGCCGGTACTGTTCCTGATTGTACCGGGTCAGCTCTTCAAGCCCAAGCGAATTAAGCTTGATTTTTGCTTCATTATACAGCTTCACCATTTCTTCATGCGTGTTTGCCGTAATAATTTTTGCAAATTCGGTTTTGACGGCATCCTTTATGGTCTGATTGATTTGAGAAATCGGATCATTGCCGGGGAACGTAACCTGGAACAGAGTGGAATCCCACGGCTCAGCTTTAACGTTGGACCAGCAGATGCGAACACCTTCATCAAGGAATTCGCCCTTTTCGTTAATCGGCCAGAAATCATAGGCACTGACGCGGGTTACCCGCGGATCAATGCGATCATCTTCAATCCAGCCGCCGGAAGTTGCAAGCCATACCTGACCCGATCCATACTTTTCTTTTACCGCATGTACGTTTTCATTTTTTGTTGCATTGTCAAAAGTATTGTCCTTATAAATCCATTTCCCGTCGATTATATCCCATATATTGCCCGGATCGGGATAGCCGTTTCCTACTATCAGATTTCCAAGCTCTGTGTATTCCCAGTCAACAAACTTAATGATGTTTTCCATCAATGCTTTGTCTTTCACTTTATTTGTTATTATAAAGCGGCTGCTGCCGATAAAATTACTTCCAAGATATGTGGGCTCCGTAACTCCCGGGACTTCAACAGTCGCATTCATAAATCTTTTTTCAATCGTGTAGTCAGGATCCTCAACGCCCCACTTTTCATGTCCGCCGGTCCATGAATGCCACCAGACACCAATGTTTCCTATGATCTTTTCGTTAAACATTTTTGTAAGCATAATTTCATAACTGTTGTTCAAGAAATCGGGATCAATGAGGCCGTCACGATAGAAACGGTTAATGTATTCCACTATTTCAATCCCTTCGGGTGTATTAGTCCAATATGTAAACTCGCCTGTCGTTTTGTCAACCCTGAATCCGTTTTTGTAGCCATATGCGGCGAGCATGGCGTTCATTATATTGGTTCCGCCCGAGTTGTCGGAAATCGCATACACCTTTTCTCCGCTTTCAAGAGTTGGTTTTTTGGCTACAATCGTTTTTAAAACGTTATAGTAATCATCCAGAGTTTTATACATCGGCAGTCCTGTTTCTTTCCACAGATCGTAACGGCATGCGAAATCAAATCCCGCCACATTGGGTGTTTTTCCCCATCCAATGGGAAGCTTTTTTATCGAATTGTCTTCGCTGCGCATTAAATTAAGATATTTTCCAAGCCGCCTCTTAATATTTGGCCCGTATTTATCAATCGCTTCCGTGAGGTCCCACACTCTTTTTTGGGCAATAAATTTTTCCGCCATATCATCCGGCATCCAGGTGATAATTTCCGGATAATTATTGGAGGCCAGCATCAGGTTCAGCTGCTCAGTCATATCCAGAGAATAAACTACAATATCAATATCAACATTGAATTTGTCTTTGTAGAACTGTTTCATCGGGGCAGCCTGTTTGTCTCTCTCGGTTTGGTCTCCCGTACCGGCGTATACCGTAAACTTCAATGTTTCTTTTGGAACATCCCACCCATATTCGTTTGTATGAGTTGTCTGATCCTGTATGGTGGTTGTTTCCTCGGCCTGCTCTACTTTTTTTTCCGGTGTTGTCCCTGTACAGCCTGTTATTAAAGCTATAATCAGTAATGTCAATAGTAATGCCTGCCATTTCATGTTTTTCATTATAAATCACTCCTTATTACATTAATGTTTTCTATTGTTTAACTGCGCCAATTGTAATACCGCCAATGAAGTACTTCTGTAAGAACGGATAAACCGTTACAATTGGTATGGTTACTACCATGGTGGTTGCGGCGCGGATGGAAACGGGTGTCAATTTTCTGTATTCCTCCATTGCACGCTGATCCGTTTCAAGCTTGGCCAACTGTTCTGCCTGAAGAAGAATTTTCCGAAGATAAACCTGCACGGTATCCCATTTGCCCGAGGCGTTAAATACAATTACATCAAACCATGAATTCCAGTGGGCGACGGCTACAAAAACCGCTACCGCGGCAAACACGGGCAAACAAACCGGGAACATTATTTTCCAATATATTTGCAGCTCGCTTGCTCCGTCCAGCCGGGCGGATTCTGCCAGCGCAGGCGGCATATTATACATATATGAGGCTATTAAAAGCATATTGTAAGGGGTAATCAGGGACGGCAGCCAATAAATCGTGAAGGTGTCCAAAAGCCCCAGCTTATTGAAAATAAGAAAGGTCGGGATTAAGCCGCCGCTGAAGTACATTGTGATCAAAAAAACCAGCCTAACGATTTTCCTTCCGCTGAACCAGTAAATAGTGGTTATGTAAGCTATAATACCGGAACAAAACAGATTCGTGGAAGTACCCACGGCAACTCTTAGAAATGATATTAAAAAGCCTCTGGGCAGGTTTGATTTTTCAAGTATATAATAATAATTGGACACCGTAAACTTTCGCGGCCAGAAGTATAGTCCTCCGCGCAGTGAATCCAGCCCCTCGTTAAATGAAATCACAAGCTGATTCCAGAATGGGTAAAGCATGATAAAAGCCAGAAAAAACAAAAACAGGGCATTCAAACAATCAAATATTCGTCCTGACAGGGAGCTTTTTATGCCTTTTGCTCTCAATTATTTCACCACCTGCTAAAAGATTGACATGTCGGTAACTTTCCGGCTGATCCTGTTGCTTATTATAACCAGGGTCAACCCAATAACGGACTGCATAAGGCCGACTGCCGTAGCGAAAGAATAGTTTCCGAGCTGAATTCCATATCGATACACATAGGTATCGATGACTTCGTAATAATCCCTCGTCTGTGGAGTTCCAAGAAGAAGCTGCTGTTCAAATCCGGCCGACAGAATACCACCTAAACCCAAAATAAATAATAAAAGGATCGTAGGCATAATGCCCGGTATAGTAATATGCCATACCATGCCGAAACGATTAAGGCCGTCCACTTTTCCGGCCTGATACAGCTCCTGGTCGATTCCTGTAATTGCGGAAACATATATAATACTTTTATACCCGACGTTTTTCCATATGTTTGTACCCAAAAGCAAACCCCAAAACATCTTGCCTTCCGTAATAAATCCTATTGGATGCTCTATAATCCCCCATGAAAGAAGCAGGCGGTTCACCAGGCCATCCCCTCCCAGCATAGAGAACACGAGGCTGGCAACAACCACCCAGGAAACAAAGTAAGGCAGGTAGGTAATAGTCTGAATAGTCCGTCTGTATATGGAATTTCCCACTTCAGTAATTAACAATGCCAATATAATGGGGCATATAAAGCCGATTGTCATATTCAGCAGGCTTATGCACACGGTATTTCTTAAAATCAGCCATACATCCGGAAGTTTAAAAAACCCAATAAAATGCTTAAGCCCGACAAAATCCGAGTCATTAAGATCCATTCCCGGGTAATAATCAAACAGGCTGTATATAAGTCCATACATTGGATAGTATGAAAATATTGCTATCCAAATCAGTGC
>DATCLI010000274.1:0-11688 GCA_036563955.1 Clostridia bacterium
GTATAATTGTATACAATAATAAAAACTTTTTTTATCTAACGGAGTTACTCCGTTAAAACCCTTGCCATTAATGGATTACATAATTCGTTCCGGCAAGGTTAATTATAATATTGCGGAGAAAGGTAATGCGAGACAATAAACAAAATGAAATTGAAGCAAACCAGTCGCTTCATGGCAAGGTATTTGAACAACTGAAAGACAGTATTTTGAACGGAAAATACAAGCACGGCGATTTGCTTAACGAGGTTAAGCTCGCTGAAGAAATGGGAGTAAGCCGTACTCCTGTACGGGAAGCTTTGCGTCAGCTTGAACTGGAAGGCCTGGTAGCCTATATCCCCAACAAGGGCGTTACTGTGCGCGGATTGTCGAGGGAAGACATAAAGGATATATACCAGATACGCCTGATGATTGAAGGCATGACCGCGCGGCGTGCGGCCGAAAACATAACCGAAGAAGAATTGGCCGAACTTAAGGAATATATCGAACTGGAAGAATTCTATACCGGGCGTGATGATGTTAAACAGCTTTCCAGGCTTGATTCATGTTTCCATGAAACAATATATAAAGCGTGCGGAAGCCGTCTTTTAACAAAAACCCTGAAAGCGTTTCATCATTATGCAAAAAGTGTGAGAGATATTTCTCTTTCATACCATGAACGTGCAAAGAAAACATATTTAGAGCATAAAGCCATTTATGAAGCCATAAGGGACAGGGACCGTGAATTAGCGGAAATACTTATGGAACAGCATGTTAGAAATGCAACGGCATTCATGGAAAAGCAAAGCCTGGTTGAAGATAATAATTAAAACGTAATTACAGCCTTAAGAATTTTACCGGATAAAACAAAAAACGTCCTAAGCTTGTCTTCAAATACATAGACTTAAATAGCGCGGCGGATTGGTAAATAAGGAGGAAATTTATGGGATATGAGTTTACAACGGAAGAATTAGAGCAATATTATGAAAAGTCGGCAGAAAGAATCGATATCGACAGCTACTACAGCCCCGATTTGTTTTCTAAGTATAATGTGAAACGCGGACTTAGAAACGAAGACGGAACAGGTGTTGTTGTGGGCTTAACGGAAATCGGTGATGTTGTATCATATGTGATGGAGGATGGTAAAAAAATCCCACAGCACGGTAGGCTTTTTTACAGGGGAATTGATGTATATGACCTTGTGGAAGCATGTTTAAAGGAAAACCGTTTTGGGTTTGAAGAATGTGCGTATCTGCTGTTGTTCGGGGAACTGCCGACCTGGGAACAGCTTAATGAATTCAATGCGGTTTTGGCATATCACAGAACCCTGCCTGAAGGCTTTGTGCGTGATATAATAATGAAAGCGCCGAGCGCAAATATCATGAATAAGCTTGCCTATTCCATACTTGCCGCTTATCCCTATGACAAAAACCCGGAAGATACAAGCGTAAAAAATCTTTTCAGGCAGAGCATGGAAATAATCTCCCGGTTTCCGCTGATGGCTGCCTATTGCTACCAGGCTAAATCACATTATCATCTGGGCAACAGCCTATTTATACATAAGCCGCAGGCCCACCTTAATACTGCTGAAAATATTTTATATCTGAGCCGTCCGAACTGCGCGTACACTCCGCTCGAAGCGTCTACGCTCGATACTGCCCTGATCCTGCACGCGGAACATGGAGGAGGTAACAACTCAACGTTTACGAGTCATGTTGTTGCATCAACCGGAACTGACATATATTCATGCATCTCGGCGGCGCTGTGCTCCCTGAAAGGACCGAAACACGGAGGAGCAAATCTGAAAGTTATAGAAATGATGGACGAAATAAAACAAAATGTTGAAAACTGGAACAACGAAGGCGAGATTCGTGATTATCTGGCGAAGATACTTAATAAAGAGGCCTATGATCGATCAGGACTGATATACGGTATAGGGCATGCCGTTTATACGCTTTCAGACCCAAGATGCGTACTGCTTAAGAAGAAAGCGAAGGAATTGGCGGACGAAAAAGGCAGGATGGAAGAATACGAGCTTTACGAAAAGGTTGAGCGTCTTGGAATTGAAGTATTCAGTGAAATAAAGAAATCCAATAAAGCCATGTGTGCCAATGTGGATTTTTACTCCGGTTTTGTATATAACATGCTGAACATTCCGGTTGATTTATATACTCCTATTTTTGCAACCGCACGAGTAGTGGGCTTTTGCGCGCATATAATAGAGGAAGTCATTAACGGAGGGCGGATCATAAGACCGGCATATATGAATGTCAGAGGTGTATCGGAATATGTTCCGATAGACAGAAGATAATAAGCCTTATTATAAAGCCGGCGTGTATTGCTTTACCCATTTTTTATGATAAAATAGGTTTATTATAATTGTATGTTTTCGGGGTGGGCCGATTGTTTTTAAAATGTATTGAGATGCAGGGCTTTAAATCTTTTGCAGACAAAATAAATCTTCATTTCGATAAGGGCATTACGTCAGTTGTTGGCCCTAACGGAAGCGGAAAAAGCAATATTTCGGACGCGGTTCGATGGGTTCTTGGAGAGCAGAGCGCCAAATCTCTGCGCGGCAGCAGGATGGAGGATGTCATTTTTGCAGGAACCCAGCATAGAAAACCTGTTGGTTTTGCCCACGTTTCACTGACGCTCGACAATTCGGACAAAACAATACCCCTGGATTATTCTGAAATCACCATATCCCGCAGAGTATACCGTTCCGGAGAAAGTGAATATTACATTAATAAAACCATGTGCCGTATGAAAGATATTCATGAGCTGTTCATGAATACGGGAATAGGCAAGGAAGGATATTCCATAATCGGACAGGGCAGGATAGACGAGATTTTAAGCACGCGCTCCGAAGACAGGCGCGCTATTTTCGAAGAAGCAGCCGGCATAATGAAATATAAGGTAAGGAAAAAGGAAGCGCTGCGCAAACTGGAGAATACAAAGCAAAATCTCCTTCGGATAGATGATATTATTATGGAATTGGAATCCCAACTTGAGCCTCTAAAGGATCAAGCCGAAAAAGCGAGGAAATACCTTGAGCTCAGCGGCGAACTGAAGGAACTGGAAGTATCGCTTTACGTTGACAGCATTGAAAAAAACCAGGCCAGGATTAATGAGATGGAAAACCTGTTTAACAAAATCAGGCAGGACATTCAGAATGAGAACGAGCGTATCGAGAATAGAAAGAAAGAGAACCGTGAAAAAGCCGAACGGCTGGAGAAATTAAAAAATGACCTCGAAGTTATCCGTAATGAATTATTCGAAATCGACAGGGAAACAGGCCGGTTCGAAAACAGGATACAAATTAACGAAGAAAAGATAAAAGGCCTTGAATCGGGCAACCTCGCCGCAAATCAGGACATTGAAGGAACCAAATCAAGAATTGAAACCATTGACAGTGATATCGAAAAAAGGAACAAAAGGCTTGAGAATCTGGAGCGCGAGCACCAGAATTTTTCCATGCTGCTTGCCCAGGCGGAACAAAAGCTTAATGAAATAATAGCGCGTTTGGATGAGAAGGAACGCGAAATCGAATTGATGAAGCAGGAAGTAATGGATAAGCTTGACGATTTATCCGAATCGAGGACTAAGCTTAACAGCCTGAAAAATGAGAAAAAGGCTTTAAAGGAAAGACAGCAGAAAGTTGGCGCAGAGATCCGGAAAATAATGCTGGAGCGCGATCAGGAAAGTCTCCGCCTCGAAGAAGCGGAAAATAACATGCGGAAGGAAAAAGAATCGCTGGCAAAGCAAAAAGAGGATTTAGGCGAAAAGGAAAACTGCTTCCAGCAGGGAAAAAAAGAGATTGAACAGCTTAGAGAGGAAGAGAATAAAGTTCTGCAGGAACTGCAGAGCACTAATTCGCGCCGAAGGGTTCTATCGGATATGGAAAACAGCCTTGAAGGATATCAGCAAAGCGTGCGGGCGATCCTTAAAGCCTGCGATGAAAACGGTAACTTCGGCGGTGGTGTTTACGGAGCCCTGGCCCAATTAATTAATGTTAATGAACGTTATGAAACGGCTATCGAAGTCTCTTTAGGCGCGGCTCTGCAGAACATTGTGGTAAGGGATGAGCTTACGGCCAAAACCTCAATAGAGTTCTTAAAGGCAAACAATATCGGAAGGGCGACCTTTTTGCCTGTTTCATCCGTAAAGCCCCGCGTGCTCGATCATGATATAATTAATAAGCTTAAGCAGGAGAATGGTTTTTTAGGCCTTGCACCGGATATGGTTCAATGCAAAAAGACATACAGGGACATTATTCTTAATCTTCTCGGCAGAACGGTTGTCGTTAATGATATGGATGAAGCAATAGCTATATCCCGAAAATATGGTTACAGCTTTCGAGTCGTTACGCTGGACGGGGAAATACTGAATCCGGGAGGTTCAATTACAGGGGGAAGCAGACCTTCAAAAGCGTCGAGCCTTTTAAGCCGGACCCGTTTGATAAGGGAACTCGAAAAAAGAGCCGAAACACTGAGAAAACGAATCGGGCAGCTTGAGGCCGAATGCGCTGAAAAAGCGTCGCAGCTTTTGCAGATGGAGGAAAACATAAACCGGCTCCGCAAAGATTACCAGGATCAGGAGTTAATTGTTTTAAAGCAGGAACAGTTTGTTTCGAGCGTAAAAGAGAACATCGGGAATATGACCGCTAAGCAGGATATGCTCCAGGTTGAATACAATGAGCTTGAGCAAAGCGTCAAATCGTTGGGAGAGGATATAGAAGCAGAGCAAAAAAGGCTTTCGTCAATCGAAGAGAGTATAGATTTATTACGCAAAACAATTGAAGAAAACCAGTTGAAAAACAAGGAAGAACAGGCAAGCCGCGATGCGGTTCATATGGATATAAACGATTATAAGGTATCCGTAAATTCAGTAATTGAAAGCATAAATCAAACAAAAGAAGCCATAGAACGAATGATTGAGGAAAAGAACCTCCTTGCCGAAAGCATACAAAAAAGGCTTGAGGCACAGGTTAAAAACAATGAAAGAATAGAAGCGTTAAAATCGGAAATTGACGGCATCAAACAAAAGATACAGGGATATCATGAGATGAAAACGGGAAAAAGCCTTAAATTTGAAGCGCTGCAGGATGAGGTTGCCGTTCTTGAAGAAGATGTGTCGCAAATGGTGGATGCGTTATCGTCGCATAACGAGACTATTCGCGCCCTCCAGGAGGAGTACGGAAAATTGGAGGTCAGGCAGACAAAACTGCAAACCGAACTTGAAGCTATTCAAAACCGTTTATGGGATGAATACGAATTAACCTGGCAAACTGCCGAAGAATACAGAAAAGAAATACAAAGCATTAAGAAGACACAGGATAGAATAAACGAATTAAAGGCGGCAATACGGGAGCTTGGTCCTGTAAATGTATCGGCGATTGAAGATTACGGCAAGACTATGGAGCGTTACCGTTTCCTTACTGCCCAGAAAGAAGACCTTGTAAAATCTGAAGAGAAGCTGGACCGTGTTATCCGGGAAATGACATCAATTATGAAAAAGCAGTTTATTGAAGAGTTCCACAAGATAAACTATAATTTCAACGTGGTTTTCAGGGAACTCTTTGACGGAGGCAGGGCCGAAGTAATTCTTGTAAATCCCGACGATGTCCTTGAAAGCGATATAGAAATAATAGCGCAGCCGCCGGGGAAAAAACTGCAGAATATGCTTCTTCTTTCCGGGGGGGAAAGAGCGCTGACCGCCATAGCTTTACTGTTTGCGATACTAAAAATGCGCCCGGTTCCATTTTGCATACTTGACGAAATCGAAGCAGCTTTGGATGATGCGAACGTTTACAAGTTTGCCGAGTATATTAGGCGATTTACCGATACTACGCAGTTTATTGTCATTACGCACAGAAAAGGAACAATGGAATACTCAGATGCATTGTATGGAGTTACAATGCAGGAATATGGAATTTCATCCGTTGTTTCGCTGAAACTTGATGACATGGATAAGGCTGTTACAGGGTAATATTTGATCATAAAACTGTTTTTTACAGGCAGCATGGTTTGGAAATTGGAGGAATAATATTAATGAGTTTTTTTAACAAACTGAAAAATGGTCTGAAAAAAACGAGGGATAATATAACAAAAAGAATAGACGGTCTTTTGGTTTCATTTGGGAAGATAGATGAAGAATTGTTTGAGGAGCTTGAAGAGATACTTATCACATCGGATATCGGCGTTGAAACATCTCTGAGAATAATCGAGGAATTAAAGTTGAAAGTCAAAAAAGAAAAAATTACGGACGCAATTCAGGTGAAAAGTGTCTTAAAAGAAGAACTGGTTAACATTCTTGGAAAAGAAAAACCGATATTGAAGCTTGATACAAAACCATCCGTCATTGTAGTGCTTGGGGTTAACGGCGCAGGAAAAACCACTTCAATCGGGAAAATCTGTCACATATTAAAACAGCAGGGGAAAAAAGTACTGGTGGCGGCTGCGGATACATTTCGCGCCGCTGCGATAGACCAGCTTGAGATATGGGCCAAAAGGGCGGAGGTTGATATAATTAAGCATAAGGAAGGCTCGGATCCGTCCGCGGTTGTATATGACGCTATTGCTGCGGCAAAAGCCCGGGACTTTGACATTATTGTATGTGATACGGCGGGAAGGCTGCACACGAAGAAAAATCTGATGGAGGAGCTAAAAAAATTATTCAGGATAATAAAGCGGGAATTACCCGATGCCGACATTGAAACGCTGCTTGTTCTTGATGCGACAACCGGGCAGAATGCTGTATCGCAGGCGAAGAACTTTACAGAGGCGGCAGGCGTAACAGGTCTTGTGCTGACAAAGCTTGACGGAACGGCAAAGGGAGGAGTGGTTTTGTCAATAAAAGCCGAACTTGGCATACCTGTTAAATTCATAGGCGTGGGTGAACAGATAGATGATCTTCAGCCGTTCAACCCTGTCGAATTTACCGACGCTTTATTCACATAGCAGTAACCGGCATAATATGGCGGGCATTGCAAATGCCATAGCCCGAAAAAAGTACTTGACAAATAAATGCGAATTATATAGAATAGAAAAAATTTATCTGTTATGCCTGATGCGGAAAGCTGAAAATATTTTATGAAAGGGAGGAAAAGACAATGGCAATCATATACGAAGATGTATCCAGAACATTCAGTGAGTTTTTACTGCTGCCCAATCTTACAACGAAGGATTGCTCACCGTCCAATGTAGATTTATCCGTGCCAATTGTAAAGTATTCAAAAGATCAAGAGCCTTCCATGAAACTGAACATACCAATCGTATCGGCAATAATGCAATCGGTATCAAATGATACACTGGCAATCGCGCTGGCAAAGTGCGGAGGTCTTTCGTTTATTTACGGTTCTCAGCAAATCGAAAGCCAGGCTGAAATGGTAAGGAAAGTTAAAAAACACAAATCAGGATTTGTAGTCAGCGATTCAAATGTATCGGTACACCATACTCTTAAAGATGTCCTTGAAATAAAAGAAAAAACCGGGCATTCGACGATAGCCGTTACCGAAGACGGTACTGCGACGGGAAAGCTTTTAGGGATTGTAACGGGACGTGATTACCGTTTAAGCAGGGATCCGCTCAATAAAAAGGTAGCGGATTTTATGACTCCGCTTAAGGATTTGATTGTGGGGCAGCTTGGAATAACGTTAAGCGAAGCGAACGATATTATATGGAAATATAAGCTTAACAGCCTGCCCATCGTCGACAGCGGCGGTAATCTGCAGTACCTCGTTTTCAGGAAGGATTACGATGATCACAAGCAAAACCCCGAACAGCTTCTCGACTCGAAGAAGAGGCTTATGGTAGGCGCGGGAATAAACACGCGAGACTATAAGGAAAGGGTTCCGGCGCTGCTTGAAGCCGAGGTCGACATTCTTTGCGTCGATTCTTCCGATGGTTACACCGAATACCAGAGAGATACCATAAACTATGTAAAAAGTAATTTTGAGAATGTTAAAGTCGGCGGCGGAAATGTTGTTGACAGGGAAGGATTTTTGTATTTGGTTGAATCCGGAGCCGATTTTATAAAAGTCGGAATCGGCGGCGGTTCGATTTGTATTACAAGAGAACAAAAGGGAATCGGACGAGGCCAGGCCAGCGCGGTAATAGAGGTTTCAAAAGCCCGTGACGAATATTATAAAAAAACCGGCGTCTATATACCGATATGTTCGGACGGCGGAATAGTTCATGATTATCATATAGTGCTTGCGCTGGCAATGGGCGCGGATTTTGTGATGATGGGCCGCTATTTCGCAAGGTTTGACGAAAGCCCCAACAAGAAAGTAAAACGAGGCAACAGCTATGTTAAGGAGTACTGGGGCGAGGGTTCAAACAGGGCAAGAAACTGGCAAAGGTATGACCTGGGCGAGAATAACAACCTGAAATTTGAAGAGGGAGTTGACAGCTATGTGCCTTATGCCGGTAAATTAAAGGATAATCTTGACGTAACGCTAAGTAAAATCCGCTCGACAATGTCAAGCTGCGGTTCAAAATCTATAAATCAGTTGCAGAAAACTGCAAGAATTGTTATTGTTTCGTCCACAAGCCTGATAGAAGGCGGTGCTCATGACGTTATTCTGAAAGAAAGCGAATATTAAAAATGGTGCTGTTGCTTAACATCATATATTCAACAGCACCATTTCCTGTCATCTGTTTGCAAGATTCAAAATATTAAATACATCGCTCTTATTTAGGGGGACAAAGTTTCCGATAGTGTATTTGTCTCCGCCCGTTGCCTTGTCCGCCATTTCTTCCAGCCTGTCCGGCGGCACTCCAAGCTGCTTGAGAGTAATCGGCAGGCCAATGGAGGAAAAGAAGTTTTCAAGCCTTGAAATTCCTTCAATTATCGTATCCTCAGGAGACGGGAAGGATTGATCAACGTTCCAGACACGTACGGCAAATTGACAGAAGCGCTCCGCGTCCTTTTTATAGACGTATTTCATCCAGGCGGGGAAAACAACTGCAAGCCCGGCGCCGTGAGGAACATCGTAAATCGCGCTTATTTCATGCTCGATATCATGGCTGCCCCAATCTCCGATTCTTCCTGTATTTAACAAATTGTTATGGGCGATAGTGCCTCCCCACATTAGTTCAGCCCATGCGTCATAATTGCAGGTATCTTTCAATACTTTCGGTATATTATTTATTATTGTTTTCATTACGGCTTCAATCATACGATCTGTTAACTCAACATTTTTAGTGTTAGTGAAATATCTTTCCATCAGGTGTGCGATTATATCCGCTGCGCCGCTTGCAGCCTGATATTTTGGCAGTGTAAAAGCCAGCTCGGGATTTAATATGGAAAACCTGGGGTAAATTAATTCCGAATTAAATCCTCTTTTAAGCCATCCGTCTTCATTGGTGATGACACTCGCTGTACTTGATTCACTGCCGGCTGCGGGTATCGTCAGGATCGTTCCTACCGGCAGCGCTTTTACCGGGGTGTGTTTTCCTGTGAATATATCCCATACATCGCCATCATAGGGTATTCCCATCGCGATGGCTTTTGCCGAATCGATTGCACTCCCGCCGCCTACTGCCAATATGAAGTCTACATTCCGTTTCCTGCAGATTTCAATTCCTTCCCTGACAAGGCTTAATCTTGGGTTTGGCATAACACCGGGAAGCTCAATAATTGATAATCCGGCATCCTTCAATGATTTAACAACTCTTTCATATAGGCCGGTTCTTTTTATGCTTCCTCCTCCATAATGCAGCAGAATGTTTTTGCCGTAAGCGGAAGCCTCTTTTCCCACTAAATTCTCTGTTCCGCGCCCAAATATTATTTTTGTCGGATTTAAAAAAATAAAGTTGTCCATGAATGTCTCGAAACCTCCGTGCATATTTTTTCTTAATTATACCACTTTTTATAATGATTAAGCTAAAATTGAATATTTCGCATTGAATACGATCATACTTAGGAAAGACACTGTACAGGGAGGTTTCTTTTTGGAATCGAAAGTGTTTTTTGTCAGCCAGGCGGACGATAAAAAAGCTGATAATGAAAAAGATAATATTGACAAGATAAAGGAAATGGGTACGGTAACCGTTGAGGAAAAAGGCAGAAACATTCACTGTCTCACAATAATAGGCCAAATTGAAGGCCATTTGGTTCTGCCGCCGCAAAACAAGACTACAAAATACGAACACGTGATACCGCAGCTTGTAGCGATAGAAGAAGATAAGAACATTGACGGGCTTCTGCTTGTGCTCAATACCGTGGGCGGGGATGTTGAGGCCGGTCTTGCAATCGCGGAAATGATTGCAAGCATGTCAAAACCAACCGTATCACTAATACTGGGAGGAGGACATAGTATTGAAGTTCCGATGGCGGTATCGACAAGGTATTCGTTTATTGCGCCGTCGGCGACAATGACCATTCATCCCCTTAGGTTAAGCGGCATGGTTATTGGAGTTCCGCAGACTTATGAATATTTTGACAGAATGCAGGAAAGAGTTGTTGATTTTGTTTCAAAAAATTCTAATATTTCAAAGGAAAACTTCAGGAATTTAATGCTCAAAACAGGCGAGCTTGCAAATGATGTCGGAATTATCCTGTTCGGCCAGGAAGCGGTGGATCATGGAATAATTAATGAGGTCGGAGGTCTTTCGAGTGCACTGAAAAAGCTCGATTCATTAATCAAAGAAAACAGATCACAGGGGGAAGGAAGTGAAAATGAGTGATTTACTCAATTATTCCGTTCGAACAGATATTTTATGACAGCCGCAGTGAAATGTCGTATATGGAAGTTACATTGCAAGGGGAACGTGTTGTGCTTTTAAAAAATAAAGATAATACGTATACCATTGACAAGCTTGTTTCAACAAACCCAAAAGCCTACCTGAGACCAGAATTTATGCCCGGAACGCTTCTTATGAATATTGAAGTAAAAAAAGATAATCCGAATACTGTTTTGGAAATAAAAACAGATTTTTAATACTTATCCTTGCTCTGACTATATAGCTCTTGCAAATGAAACTCTAGTTTTTGTTATTGTTCAATAGTTCAAATGGTAATGTTTGAATGAACAATAACCATAGCGCGTGAAATACAAAGGCTTTTGCGATGTAACCTTAATAAAAATCCGCTGTACAATATATAGTGACAAGCATTAATGCGTACCAGCAATATATTGTACAGCGGAACTCAAAGTATATAACATCGTAAATGCCATAATACGCAATTTTTCTTGTAAAAAATATTAAATTGTGATATAATTTCACATAAATCTACAAAGCCTGCAAATTTTAGCAAAAATAAAATAACTGAAGATACTACTCAGCAGCTTCAATATGTCACTTCAATGATGGGCAAGTTTGTAACCCGCAGCCTGGTTTTCAATGACAGGTACCGGCGCCTGTAAAAAAGGAAGACTTTCAGTCACATATAACATCATAATATTCGGGGGTAAATGCAATGAAAGGTATGTATACAACACAATATGAGGGCAAAGAAATATTATGTTTGGACATATCAGACTCAAGCATTAAAGACAAAGAAAAAATAAGGGAACAGGTTGATTTAGCCAAGGAAGCGGTCAAACAATATCCTCCAAAATCTGCTCTTATGTTAACAAATGTAACAAATACAAGCTTTGACTCAACAATATCATCAATAATAAAAGAATATGCGCAGCATAACACGCCTTATGTTAAAGCAAGCGCTTTGGTCGGTGTAGCCGGGCTGCAAAGAGTTATACTTGAG
>DATCLI010000275.1:0-4907 GCA_036563955.1 Clostridia bacterium
TCGTGGTACAGCTGCGAAAGGCATATTGCCATCTTGCCGCTTCCCGGCCCGGGAGCGGTTATTACGACAAGAGAGCGGGTTGTTTCAATGTAATCATTTTTGCCATATCCGTCGTCGCTTACAATTAACGGCATATTC
The DNA here is from genome assembly GCA_036563955.1 of Clostridia bacterium. Taxonomy (GTDB): domain Bacteria; phylum Bacillota; class Clostridia; order DSM-8532; family DSM-8532; genus DTU069. Next base: position 139 of record DATCLI010000275.1, read on the forward strand.
GACGGATAATCCGGAATCGGATAATGCCTGTAAACTTTAATGCCAAGATTCAGCAGCCGCTTCTGAAACTGATCTGCCGCAAACTGAGAACTGTACCGGGTTATAACAACACTTCCAACATAGAGACCAATCTCGCGGAAAGCATCAATCAGGCGTAAAACATCAAGATCATATGTAATCCCGAGGTCGCCGCGCCTTTTGCTTTTTTCTATGTCATCCGCATTTATCGCAATAACTATCTCGGCTTTATCCTTTAGCTGCAGCAGCATTTTTACCTTGCTGTCGGGTTTAAATCCGGGAAGCACCCTTGAAGCATGATAATCATCAAAAAGCTTGCCGCCGAACTCCAAATACAGCTTACCGCCGAACAGCGATATCCTGTCAAGTATCTCCTGTGACTGCAACTGTAAGTATTTTTCGTTGTCAAACCCGATTTCGTTCATTTTTTCCTCCCAGGTGCACTAAATAATGATTTTACTGCAACCGGCTGCAAGCCGGATTGTCAGGTCACCGGCAGCAAAACCGGCAATACATTTGTAAAACAATTACCATAACACACGAACATGCGCCTCGCAGCGGAGGCGCATAACATAAATCAAGTGCCCTTATAAGTATATCATCGACAACCATTATATTACAAGAGGTCAAATGTCGAAATGCTCACACAAACTATTGTACAATAGTTCAAATTATTTATAACCAAGCTGATTGAGCATATAATCATTGTTTCGCCAGTCGTCCTTTGTTTTTACCCACAGTTTAAGGAATACTTTTCTGCCAAGTATGTTTTCTGCGTCCTGCCGGGCGTAAGTTCCTATTTTCTTAAGCATATCTCCGTTTTTACCTATAATGATGCCCTTATGGCTGTCCTTTTCACAATATATGTTCGCGTGAATTTCAAACAAATCCTTTTCTTCCATCTCCCTGAAACTGATTACCTCTACACCGACGCCATGCGGTACCTCGTCACTCAACAGATTTAAAATTTTTTCCCTTATTATCTCCTGAACCAGTGTCCTCTCAGGCTGATCAGTCAGCATATCCGCAGGGAAATAAGGTTCGCCTTCGGGAAGCAGCTTAACAACCTCGGACATAACAATTTCTCTTGTTGCGGCGTCTATTGCGCTTACAGGGATTATCTGCTCAAAATTCATTGCCTTGCTGTATGCTTCAATAAGGGGCAAAAGCACCGATTTTTCCACAAGATCAATCTTGTTTATAAGAAGAAGCACGGGGGTGCTGACCTCTTTAAGAATTTCAATTATCCTTGAATCACCATATCCTATTGTTTTGTCCGTCGCCTCAACCATATATGTTATAACGTCTACTCCTTCGAGCGTAGACATTGCGGATTTAAGCATATAATCCCCGAGCTTGTTTTTAGGACGGTGTATTCCGGGAGTATCAATGAAAACCGCCTGGTATTCCTCGGTTGTGACAACAGTTTTTATCGCTGTTCTTGTTGTCTGCGGCTTAGCGGACATTATCGCTATTTTCTCACCGGTCAAAAGATTCAACAGCGTAGATTTACCAACGTTCGGCCTGCCTATAATCGTAACAAAACCCGATTTGAAAGCCATACCTCTCCTCTCTTTCTTCAGCATCAGGCTGCTATATATAATATAAATTTTTTTATACTTTTTTCAAGACTTTTTATTTAGGTCTGCCTTTGAAAAAGGATGCGGCAGAATATCCTCCATTTTGTATTCCCTGTATTCGCCTTTTTTATTGCTGCAAATAATAACCGTTTTGGAATCGCAAAACTCAGTAAGTACCTGTCTGCATATTCCGCACGGAAAAATTATGTCATCGCTGTCGCCGGCAACAGCTATGGCTATTATCAGTGTTTCTCCTTCTGATACGGCTTTCGTTACCGCAACCCTTTCGGCGCATATAGCGGCGCCGTAGGACGCATTTTCAACATTGCACCCCGCATATATCTTTTCGGAGTGCGTCAGAACAGCCGCTCCAACTCTGAAGCCGGAATACGGACAATACGCGTGTTCTTTTGCTTTTATCGCTTCATCCACTAAAAAGTCCCATTTCATATTATCAATCACTTTCTTGATATAATTAATTCGTTAAATTTTCTAAATCAATGTAAACAGCAATGTCTAACAGTTAATTTTTGAATTATTTAGAGGCCGCCATAGACAGCAGCCTCGCAGTATTCATAATTATCACCATCCAGGTTATTTATATTTATATTTTACCACAACCAGCCGCTATAGATAAACAAAAAACAAGCCTTATCTGTTCCCGAAGCATAAGAAATACAAAGCTACCAGAGACAGTACGACAACAGCAAGAATAATTATCTTGACAATACTGATTGGAGCCTTTCCTCTTACAAGTCCCGTTTGGCCGTTTACCACAAATTTATATATTTTGTCTTTGTATCTGTATGCCGCAATCCATATGGGCAGAAGAATGTGTTTAAATGTTACGTCGGAATATGATGTTCTGATTCTTAAGTTCCGCACCTCGTCACCGTTAATTTGATTCCTGATCATTCTGTACAGTTCGGAACTTATAACGGACTTTGCTTCGGTGAAACCCTGTTCGAGCCCGATACTGTATTTTTCAGCACAAAAACCTGATAAATACTCATTTTTATATGGAATCAACTCCTGCGTATAAAAAGGTTCAAGTCTTTTTATAAGATTTCCGCCCTCCTGGTTTGAAGCACAAATCAGGACATCATCGAATAAATGCCGGTATGTACCTGATGCATGGTACCACCGGGTTTTTCTAACTCTCCTTTTCTCATAACGGCCTTTACCTGAAGAATCCTTTACGTAAACATTTTCGAAGTCGTAATAATATATTCCTTTTTCAGCCGTGTAAAAGGAACTGGTATCGGCATCAAACGTCCAGAAAGGAATATATACTCCCTGAACTTTCTCTTCCTTTGCCAGGAGTTTAAGATCATTCGGTGAAAAGTAACGCTTTTTAAGCCATTCCTTAAACTTTTTTAATGAGGTTTGTTTGTCGATCTTAAATGGAATGAGGGATTCGGGCTTAATTAGATCCTCATTTGACTGTGGTCTTATATGTATTGAACCGCAAAAGGCACATTCGGCAGTTAACTGACTGGCATTGGCAACCGCCTCCGCACCGCAGCTGTTACAATGGATAATGACGGTTTTTCCGCCCCAGTCCCTGGATGCGGTTTCCGTTGCCTTTTCAATTGGATATTCCTTTATCACGGAGTCTCCGTCTCTGGAAAGATCAACTGAATTACCGCAATAAGGGCAGGAAAGGCATTGTTTTTCTATATCAAAAACCATGTCCGCACCGCAGCCCGGACACGGAAATTGCTGTGTTGTTTCACGCATCTTCAAACCCCCAAATTAATTATTAAAATCCACCTTTTTCTTATTCAGCTTCTCTGCCGATGACGCATAAACATTTGCGTGTTTTAATCAGTCCGTCGCAGCTTTTCCACACTCAATGCAGAATTTGGCCTGAACCGGGATTTCAGCCCCGCATTCCCGGCAGGTTTTTTCGGTAACCTGCGGAGCGGCGCAGTTCATGCAAAACTTCGAACCCTTGGGAATTTCAGCATTACATTTAACACATTGCACAGTTTCAACCCCGACCGATTTTCCGCAATTAGAACAAAACTTGGAATTAATGCTTATAGCAGTTTGACAATGTGGACACAGAACTTTCGCAGGTTCATTTGAGGTCTGGGGGTTCGGTGAAAAATTATCTTTCATCATATTTCCAAAAAATACTCCTGCGCCTATGGTAGCCCCAAGACCTGCAGTTCCGCCTTCATTTGCCGCTGCGGTGTTTAAAGCTTTAAGCGTTTCATTTTTAACATGCCTGTCGAATCCGCCCATCAGGTTATACCTCGCGCCATCGCGGTAAGCCTCCATCAGCTCTTCGGGCATGGAAAAATCCTCTATCGCAAGGTTTATCATATTCATGCCTAAAGTATCCAGTTTTGCAGACAGGTTTTCTCTTACCTTATCCCCAAACTCAACCAGGTTTGCCTGCAGATCAAAGAACGAGAGCTTTGATTCAGCCATTGTATCCTTTATATACTGAATAATATAAGAACGGAGCTGAGCAGTTATTTCACTGGTCTTCAGACTGTCTTTCGTACCGAAAACCTCACGCATGAACCTGACAGGATCAGATACTTTGAATGAATATGTACCCCTTGCCCTGACTTCGATTTGCCCGAACATCGGATCCAGCATAGGCACGGGTGACTGCGTACCCCATTTCTGATCAAGGAACTGTTTGGTATTTACAAAATACACTTCCGCTTTAAAAGGCGAGTTAAACCCGTATTTCCAGGATTCCAGCTTCGTCATGACCGGCATATTGTTTGTTGATAATTCATACATCCCCGGTCCGAAAACATCCGCAAGTTCTCCCTGATTTACAAAGATTGCTGTTTGAGATTCTCTTACGGTAAGCATGGCCCCCATCTTTATCTCCTTATTCGCAACGGGAAAGCGATAGACAATTGTGTCCATACTTGGATCTGTCCATTCAATTACTTCGATAAACTGATTTTTGATAAAATTCTTTATACCTGACTTTAAGTTATTTGTTAAACTCATAACCACTTTCACCCTCTACAAATGTATTTATAGTTTATTCTAACAAAAATTCTCAACAATTCAAATATCTTTTCATATTTAGCATTTTGCGATGTTATATACTTTGTGTTCCGATGTACAATATATTGCTGGTACGCATTAAAGCTTGCCACTATATATTGTTCATCGGATTTTTATTAAGGTTACATC
>DATCLI010000276.1:0-5603 GCA_036563955.1 Clostridia bacterium
TTATGTATACTTACTATCACGTAATATTTTACCATAAAAGTTAGCGGAATGCAATACTTTTTCAAATATTTTTTCCGCTAATGCGCTAACAATCTATATTACGGGGTTTTAAGATTCGTTTTTCTTATAGCAACTTCTCAGGAGACTAAAGGCTTTTGCGATGCAACCTTAATAAAAATCCGCTGTACAATATATAGTGACAAGCTTTAATTCGTACCGGCAATATATTGTACAGCGGAACTCAAAATATATAACATCGCAAATACCATTATTCCGGACAATCGCTTTTCAATGTGATAAACATGAGTCGGTACCTTCGCTTATGGAACCGGAAGACCTTCAGACTCGTCAAAACAACGGGAGTAACTGCTTGGCAATTCAAACACACCGGGTTGCACGGCCGAGCAGTGCAGCGAGCGAAACGGAACGGCCAGCCAGGTTTCAAAAGGGCGGGAAATGCGAAAAATATGACGCATAAAAATCAATCCGGTGTGGACTTATAAGCATAAAGATAATATAATTTAACGGTAGCGGAAATAGCTTTATTTTGCGGGAAGGAGGAATAAACGGGGATTTCCTGTACGTTACAAATGATTAACAACAGTCATAAAAAAAGAAGACCGGTGAATATAATTCTCTTTGCAGTGTTGCTTGCGGCAATTGTATTTATTGCGGTATTGTTAATGAATGACAGAACCGAAACAAACGGCCGGGATGCAGCTGTTATTACGCCGACGCAAATACCTGTAACTACGTTGACGCCTGTACCTATACTGACACCTGTGCCTACGTTAACACCCACGCCTACACCTGTACCTACGGCAACACCTACTCCTTTCCCAAGGAATATGGAAGAACTAAAAAAGGAAATAGAGGATTATATTTCGCAGCAGCCGGGCAGGTACGGTTTATACTTTATTAACCTTGCCAACGGAGACGAGTTCGGCATTAATGACAAGGATGAATTTGTAGCGGCATCCACCACAAAACTTCCGATGAATCTTCTTTTATATAAAAAAATTGCCTCCGGGGAAATTGATCCGGAAACTACATTGGTATACCTTGAGGAAGATTTTGAACCCGGTTCCGGAGAAATTCAAAAGTCCGAGTACGGCGCCGAGTATACCGTACGTGAAACAGCAAGGCTGTCAATCGTATACAGCGACAACTGCGCAATAAACATGATTATCCGGCTGCTGGGCATTGATAATATAAGAAACTACATGCAGGAACTCGGAGGGACGATATATTACGGGCGCAGGCACCGCTCATGCCCGTACGATATTGCTCTTTATGCAAAAGAATTATACCGGTTCTATATTGAATCCCCCGAAATAGCCGGCATTTTAATAAATGATCTCCAGAACACAATATTTAACGACAGGATTAATAAATACTTGCCCAGCGATGTAGAGGTAGCGCATAAAATCGGATCTTTTGAAAGCTTAGGCGTATATAACGATGTCGGAATAATATTTGCGGACGAACCCTATGTCCTGGCGGTTATGAGCGAGGACACCGGATACGCTGCGGCAACGGATGTGATTGGTGAAATATCAAAAAGGATATATTATTATCTGGAAAACAGCAGATACTTTTAGTCTCAATTCGTTGAAATGAATCATGCATTTTTTAATGAATTGAGCTGCTGCAAAAAAAAGGTTATCTGCCGGAAGGCACTGACGAGGCTGCCAATATTCAGGATAGAAGATAAAATGTTTGGAGGGCTGTAATGAAAACCAGAAAGGGAAAAGTTTTGATGCTCATAATGCCGGTTGTGTTATTGGCAGTGCTTATTTTTGTATACAGGGATTATGAAAAACTCCATATTGATGGTAAAGATGTGAAACCAACGCAAACCCCTCAGCAATCTTTGACGATAACGCCTACTGAGACACCGACACCGTCGCCGACGCCAACTCCATCGCCGACACCGACTCCGGAAGTCACGCCAGTCCCGATTTCGGGCAGTGTCGGGAATAACAGCGGACAGCAGGTTAAATACCAGATATACTCCGGCAAAACCCCCGTCAATAATTACAGCGGAGAAGAAGAGATTGTTTTCGGCTCTCCCGAATCTTACAGCAAGGTCGAAGGGGTAACAACATTCCGCGGCAATAATCACCGAAGCGGCGCGGCATTCGGAAACAGAAGCGTTGTTGAAAAGAAACTTGAAATCGTTTGGAGCCATGATGAGCTTGAATTGATTGATCCGCAGTGGCCGGGTGTCGGCTGGACCGGTCAGCCTCTTATTATACGATGGCCTGAAAATGTACGCAGGATAATGAACATTTATCCCGAATTCAGGGATAAGGATCTTGTAGAAGTGATCCAGGCTGCTTTGGACGGAAAAGTGCATTTCCTCGATCTCGAAACGGGCAAGCCGACGCGGCCCGCGATAGAAATCGGCTTTCCGATTAAGGGCACGCCCGCCGTTGATCCAAGAGGCTATCCTGTTCTGTACTGCGGGATGGGCATTCAAAAGCTTAATAACGGGAAATCCGCACCCTTTTATTACCGTATTTTCAACCTGATTAACCAGGAAGAAATATATGCTTTGCCGGGAAATGATCCGAACCAGCCGCGAAACTGGGGAGCGTTTGATTCATCAGGGCTCGTGCATGCCGAAACCGATACGTTGTTCCAATGCGGCGAAAACGGGCTTGTATATAAGATAAAACTTAATACGAGGTTTGATGCGGAAAAAGCAGAACTTTCAATCGAGCCTGAAATAACGAAATACAGGTATACGAACCATATTACGGGAAGTTACGGTATAGAAAACTCTCCGGCAATTTACAGGGATCTTATGTATTTTGCCGATAACGGCGGAATGCTGCAGTGCGTCGATATAAATACGCTTCGTCCTAAATGGTGCTTTAATGTGAAAGATGATACGGATAGTTCAATAGTTATAGAGGAAACCGCGGACGGTGTTTTCCTGTATACGGGAAACGAAGTGGACAGGCAGGGGGATTATGGCAAATCCACAATCCGGAAAATAAACGCGTTGACCGGCGAACAAATCTGGGAGCGTTCTTATGAATGCTGGAAGGATAATATAATAAACGGGGGTCTTTTCGGAACTCCTGCGATAGGTACGGGAGATATTTCTAACCTTGTATTTTTCAATATAGCAAAGACAGGCGCGCCGACAGGCGGAAGGCTTATTGCCGTTGACAAGGAAACGGGCGATGAAGTATGGGCCAAAGTAATGAATAATTACGGCTGGAGTTCGCCAACACTATTTAAGTCGGACGACGGCACAAGCTATATGATATACAGTGATTCTGCGGGATATGTGTATTTAATTGATCCGAAAAACGGCGAAATTCTTGATACGGTATCGGTGGAGCGGAACGTGGAAGCGTCGCCCGCAATTTTCGACGATATGATTGTGATAGGCTCATATGCGCGGAAAATTTTTGGTATAAGAATTAAGTAAAGCCGCATGCTTCTCCCGTAAATAAAAAATAATGATAATACGGGCGGTGTGTGCCTGGTATACAGACGGGATGAAAGGAGTCGGTTGCGTGATATGGTTCGGTCCTTCAGGAAACTCCGAAAGCTTTTACAGGGCAGGGAACAGGCATTCCTGGCAAATGCCGCGCTGGCTCAAAAAAATGGGTCTTAACGCCTATGAATATCAGTGTAATAAAGGAACTAACATAAAGAAGGAAACGGCTGAAAAAATCGGAGAAGAGGCAAAAAAAGCGGGAATAAGGATGAGCATTCATGCCCCTTACTATATTAACCTCGCAAGCACTGATGAAATAAAAAGGGAAAACTCCGTTCAGTATATATTGAAAACACTTCAAATTGCAGACTGGATGGGCGCCGGGAGAATAGTCGTCCATACCGGTGCGGTGGGGAAAATGTCAAGGGAAAAAGCGATGACTCTTGCTCTTCCGGCACTCGCGCAAGCCTTGAAGGAAGCAGATATATCGGGATTTTCCGAAATTTCAATTTGCCCCGAGGTTCTTGGCAGAATAAGCCAGCTTGGTGATTTGGATGAAATAATTTTTATGTGCGGTCTGGATGAAAGAATGATTCCGTGTGTCGATTTCGGCCATGTATACGCACGCAGTCTCGGAAGAGCGTTGAAAACGATTGATGATTACCGCCGTATTTTTAATGCCCTTGAAAATTCGCTTGGAAAAGAAAGGACTGATAAGCTTCATATTCACTTCAGCCGTATTGAATTTACCGATGCGGGAGAAAGAAGGCACCACACCGTTGAGGACACAGAATACGGTCCCGATTTTGAGCCTTTGGCAAAAGTGCTTACGGAAAGAAAGGCAGAACCTGTAATCATATGCGAATCAAGGGACAGGATGGCAGAAGACGCCTTAATACTGAAACATATATATGAAGCGCAAAAAATACAATAATATTCTGTTTTTGCAGTTCTGATCCTTTTATACTGAAAGGACCAGGGCCGCTTGAAAATACCTGGTTTTTTACGGCTGCTTTATACTTAAATTTAACAATAACGATATTACTGATATAGCAATCAGCAGAGTAAATGGGGCTACATAGGATCCGGTTGATGCAACAAGAGAACCTGCTGCCGTTGCGGTAAAGGAAGCAGGGATGAGTACCGTATTAACGACACTGAAATTCATTGAAAAATTTTTGCTGCCGTAAAGGCTTGTAAAAGCTGAGTTTATGGTAGGAGAACTGCCATAGGAAATACCTGCAAGGCAAAGGCCCGCAACGCCAAGTATTATAGAGTTTGATACAACAGCCGTTAATATAACCGCCGGAGCTGCAATCGTGATAATATTAGCCGTTGTCATAGTGAACCGGCAGCCTTTCCTGTCAAAAAGTATACCGGAAAAGATCCTTCCAAAGCCATTGAAAATGGAAAGCACACCTACCAACGTGGTCGCGAGGGCATCGGCCGCACCTATCGATAAGGCTAAGTCCCTGGCAAAACTGATTACCGTATTTCCAACAGCAGACAATGTAACGGCGAACATGAAAAATTTCCAGAAACTAAACCTGCGAATCATTTGCGCCGTAGTATAGTCATGTGTCGTAAATGCGCTGTTTTTGGCCGTTTTATTGTTTTTAACATCCGGGAATCTTATATCTTTGGAAGGGTATCTCACAATAAAGCTGACTATTAGCAGAATAAGCCCTATCGATATACCTAAAATTAAATATGTGGTTCGCCATCCGATTAATTCGGATTTAATCAATAATGCCGCTATATTTCCGAGTACGAGCGTGCTGGCGCCGAAACCCATCATCATTGCTCCGGATGCAGTGCCTTTTTTATCGGGAAACCAGGCATTGGTTGCGGAAATAATTGCATTATAGGCCATACCGATTCCCAGTCCGCAAATGACACCGTAGGAAATATACAGCGTAAAAACACTGGCACCGGACATGCGGGACGCAATAGTGAAACCTGAAAATACGAGAATGGCTGAAATGACTGCTGTAACTTTAGGTGAAGTTTTTTTAGTCAACACACCTGAAACTATTCCGCCTATGCAAAAAAAGCACATTGTTAATGTAAAGTTTAAAGCAAGCTGGGAGGGAGTCCATCCAAATTCCTCTGATAGAGGTGCTTTTAAAATAGACCAGGCATATAT
>DATCLI010000277.1:0-4401 GCA_036563955.1 Clostridia bacterium
TTATGTATACTTACTATCACGTAATATTTTACCATAAAAGTTAGCGGAATGCAATACTTTTTCAAATATTTTTTCCGCTAATGCGCTAACAATCTATATTACGGGGTTTTAAGATTCGTTTTTCTTATAGCAACTTCTCAGAATAAAATTGTAACATTTTACGTCAGATGTTGTCTTCTTAAACTATTGTACAATTAGTTTATACGGCAATTTCCTACACATTATTTCCGCGAATCCCGCTTCAAGGGCTCTCTTGCAAATGAAGCCCCAGTTTTCTTTATTTTATATTGTATTTGATATTTCCCATGGATAAAATATGTGTTAAAATTAACAGCGGACCATAAGGCCTATTGAGGCATTGATAATTTACAGCCTTATTTTACTGTGCGGAAACGGAAGTGTAAAATTATTGCCCTTTGACGGAGTTGTTACAAAGGCGGTTGCCGACGAACTGAATACGGATATATCGGGCGGACGCATTTACAGGATATATCAGCCTGAAAAAGACAGCCTGGTATTTTATATACGTACCGGTAAAAACAATGTAAAGCTTTTTATTAGTTCGAATGCGAATTCGGCGCGAATCCACCTTACGGGAATGGATTTTGAAAACCCCGCTGCCCCGCCTATGTTCTGCATGCTTTTAAGAAAGCATCTTTCAGGCGGCAGGGTGGTTAATGTCCAAGCCCATGATTACGAAAGGATCATTACGATTAATATTGAAGCAACAGACGAGCTTGGCGACAAGAACATAAAAAAACTTGTAATAGAAATTATGGGCCGCCACAGCAATATTATACTGCTTAATCCTGCGGGAAAGATTATAGACGCTATAAAACACGTAGATCACAGCATGAGCAGCGTACGCGAGATAATGCCCGCCAGGCAGTATGTCCTGCCCCCGGCGCAGGATAAATTCATACCGTCAAAACTTGATTTCGGAGAATTTATAAACTCGGTATCGGATACAGATCGGCCTTTCGATAAAATATTGCTGTCATCAATACTTGGCTTCAGTCCGGTATTATGCCGGGAAATATGCCACCGCGCAGGTATTGATCCCGACATCGGCTCCGCATCGGCTAACCGGTTCAAACTGCCCAATGCGGCAAAAATTATGAGGCAAATGGCAGATTCGTGGGAACAGTGCAATTATGCACCCTGTGTAGTGTATGATGCCAAAACGGGGAAACCTCTTGATTTTCATGCCGTCAGCCTTACTCATTACGGTTCTTTTAAAAGCTTTCCTTCCATCAGCGATGCAATAGATGAATTCTACAGGGTCAGGGAAATAAAAAACAGTGTCAATAGAAAAGCAAGCGATCTGACCCGGGTTGTGCGTCATAATATTGAAAGGTGCGAAAAGAAAATTCAAATCCACATAGATACGGTGGAAAAGAACTCCGATCCCGAGATTTACCGTTTATATGGTGAGTTGATAACGGCTAATATCCATAACCTGTCCAAGGGCATGAAAAAATGTTCGCTTTTAAATTATTATGACCCTCAGCAAACATATGTTGAAATAGAATTGGACGAAAACCGGACACCGCAGGAAAACGCGCAGTGGTATTTTAAAAAGTATACGAAGTCAAAAACTACGCGTTCTTTCGCTGTGGAACAGATGAAACTGGCAAAAACTGAACTGGAATACCTTGAAAATGTCCTGTACAGTATTGAAAACGCCGATTCCGCCGACATCATCGAGCAAATTCGGGAAGAACTTCGTACCCAGGGATATATTCATAAAACAAACAGTCGAAAAAAAGCCGCTGTGGAATCGTCGCCGCTGAAATTCGTATCAAGCGAGGGATACCCTATATGGGTAGGCAGGAATAACACGCAGAATGACGAGTTGACTCTTAAGCGGACCAAACCTGCCGATATGTGGCTGCACACAAAAAATATACCCGGTTCGCATGTTATTACGCGTATCCCCGATCCCATTCCCGATGCGTCGCTGCTCGAGGCGGCAAGACTTGCGGCATGGTTCAGCAGGGCGCGTAACTCAACGAGGGTCGAGGTGGATTATACGAGAGTAAAAAATGTAAAAAAACCACCCGGAGCAAAACCCGGAATGGTTATCTATACAAATTACAATACTGTTATTGTTGACCCCGAAAAACCTGAGAACAGCGACGAAACAAATTAATCGCGTTTTAAAGCCCAGTAATGGCTAACGAAAAATTTTAAATCAGAAGAGCCTTTTGCAGATGCAGTTAACATTATAGATTATCTTCTCTCTGTCGAGAGTTTTGTATTCTCCTTTGTCGTAAAGCATTTTTCCATTGACAAAGACAGTTTCAACATCTGCGGCCTGGGCCGAGTAAGCAAGATTTGAAACGAGCTTATGGCTGGGAAGATAATGCGGCTTTGATATATCTACAATAATCATGTCCGCATAATAACCTTCCAGTATGCGCCCGGTCTTATGAAAACCAAGAGCTTCTGCACCGTTCACCGTTGCCATTTTAAATGCCTCTTCAGCCTTTACTGCCATTGGATCAAGACTTTTCCCTTTGTGAATAAGCGCCGCAAGGTTCATTTCTTCCCACATGTTAAGGTTGTTGTTGCTTGAAGCGCCATCGGTACCAAGCGCAACATTAATCCCCTTTTTCAGCGCATCGGGAACTGGCGCTACTCCGCTTGCAAGCTTCAGGTTGCTGCCGGGGTTATGGACAAAAGACACATTTTTCTGCTTCATTTTATCCATATCGCGGTCGGTAACATGCACGCAGTGCGCCGCTATCGTCGGAATATCAAACAAACCTATATCATAGAGGTGTTTTACAGGCGTCTTTCCATACTGCTGCAAGCAGTCGTTATGTTCCTTTACCGTTTCATCAACATGTATGTGTATATATGCCCCAAGCTTTTGAGCAGCATCGCGGATTGCGGCTATATACTGAGGTGAACATGTATAAACGGCATGCGGCGAAAAAGCGATCCTGATACGTCCGTCCATTGCGCCGTTCCAGTTTTTAAAAAGTTCAATCGCTTCTGACAGCCTGTCATCCTTTGAGTAATCATCCAGAACTGCGCCGTTTATGAGCCCGCGCGACAGTAAAGCCTTAAGCCCGGACTGCACCGTTGCTTCAGCCACCCTGTCCATAAAATAATACATGTCGGCAAAACATGTCGTTCCTCCGGCGATCATTTCGAGCATGGCAAGCTGTGAACCCCAGTAAATATCTTCGGCATCCAATTTCGCTTCGATTTTGAAAATATGTTCATACAGCCACGTGTGAAGAGCCATATCGTCGGCATAGCTCCGCAAAAGAGTCATTGGAATATGAGTATGGGCATTTACGAGACCTGGCAGTAAAGCCTTGCCTTCTCCGTTGATTACATCGTATCCGGAAATTTCAGGCATTTCAGCTCCGACATAAGTAATTTTTTCGCCGTCGACTATAACATTGGCATTTTCAAGTATTTCCATTGCATCGTTGTAAGATGCAACAGTAATATTTTTTATAATAATGCCCATTGTAAAACCTCCAAAGCATATGCCATATCATAGCAGCTTCAGAACAATTATATCGCCTTATTCCGTCGTTTGTCAAAACCGGCTGGATTTGCACAGGCATTAATAAAAAAGCAGAAGATAGGTACCCGTCCCGCCGCTTTATTATAGGCAGCGGGTACCTACTGCCAATCTTAAAGATGATTATCAAGCATTCTTGACAAATCTTCTTTTGATCTCGCTCCTATAACACTATCCACAAGTTTTCCGTTTTTAAATACAATAAGCGTCGGAATACTCATAATACGGTATTTTTGAGCAAGCTCATTCTCTTCGTCAACATTTACCTTTCCAACCTTTACCCTGCCGTCGTATTCGTTCGCAATCTGGCTGACAATAGGCGCTACCATTCTGCACGGTCCGCACCATGCCGCCCAGAAATCCACAAGTACAGGCTTATCAGACTGCAGTACCTCTTTCTCAAAATTGTCCTTCGTTAAATTTAAAACCTTTTCGCTCATTTAAAACATCTCCCTTCCATAGCCGTATAACGAGGCATTAAGTTTAAAACAAAATAAGCAATCTATCCTTTTATGTTCTGACAAAACAACAGTTTTCAGTCATACAAACAACAGCGAGTATTAATAACTACATCTTTAAACAGTTTTTTAAAACAAGAATAATTTCTTTTATCTTATTTTCCCTGTTTTCAGCATCTTCCGTACTGTCATAAAGGCATTTTTCTATATGATTCTCGAGTATAATCACCGTACTTTTTTTTATTATGCCCTGCACGGCTGAAAGCTGAACAAGTATGTCAATACAGTACTTACCGTCGCGCACCATTTCGATAATTGCGTCAATTTGCCCCCTGGCAGTTTTTAAAAGATTAATAAGATCATTCATTTTGTTCTGGTTTTCCATAAAACCCCTCACCT
>DATCLI010000278.1:0-11535 GCA_036563955.1 Clostridia bacterium
ATGTGCTGGCTGAAGAAGAAGTCAACCATGGCTCCCTGACTGTCCTGCATGGACTTTATTCCCGTTTCGAATGTCTTTTTCGTGGCATCCATTTCAAAATCGGAGATATCTCCGTTTTCAATGGCTTTTAACTGCTGCATGATAACATTCTCGGCTTTTTCCCTGTTAGAAATATCAATTCCGCTGCAAACAACCATCAGTCCCTTGAATTTCTCAAGCCGGGAAAATGTGAAATATGCCATGCTTTCCTTTTCCCTCACATTTTGAAACAGCTTAGATTGAACCCCTCCGCCCAGAATTCCGTTATATATTGCAAGAGGATAATAATCCGGGCTGTTTGCTTCGGTCTGTGTTCTAAAGCCCAGACAAAGTTTCCCCTGGCTTATATCCATAGGCTCTTCAATTCTCTTTACTTCCTTTATATCTTTTTTAACCTGCGGAGCAACAATGCTTCGGATATTATTCCTTTGAAGCGAATCAAATTTATCGACAAACGTTTTTATCTGATTATCGTTTACATTACCGGAGATATAAACAAAAACAGGGCTTTCACGAAGAAGTGCAGCGTAATCTTCCATTACTTTTTCACGTGTCAATGCTTTTGCGCCTTCCTCATCACCGTCTTCATAAACGGCAAAAGGCTCATCCTTACACATTTCTTCCATGCACCGCTGAAGTGAATAATGCATTTTGTCATTAACGCGGCTTTTTATTCTTTGAATGAGGTTGCCTTTCTCCTGCTCAAAATAACTGCTTTTGAATAAACCGTCTTCAAGAGCCGGTTTTGAAATTATCTCAATAACAAGGCTTCCGATTTCGTCAAAAAGTTTTGTTTTACCCGCGGTATACTGATCTGAAACAAAATCGGCACTGAAATGGATTAACTGGTTTTCCCCTTTTTTCATAACGGCAGCGCCCAACCCGGCGCCGTACAACTCTTCAAGCCGCATTGCAAGCTTCTGCTGATCAGGGTAGCTCTCGCTTCCCCTTTTCAACAGGAATGGAATAATGGCATTGCTCACGGCCTTTTCTTTGTTAAGCGGTTCAATAAAAAAAACATCAATTCTTACTGTTTTAAATTTTTCGGATTGGATATGGAAAAATGAGATACCGTTTTTTTCATATACCTTGACTGCCGAAACGGATTCTCTTTTCATCGCCATTTTTATCATCCTTTCTCCCATGTCCCTAAGAATATCTTCCTTCCTGACTATTAATCCCCAAACAGGCGGTTAGTAATACATAAAATATGCGTGATGGTTATATTATGGCATTTGCTGCCTGCCATGAATAACCATATTATATCATGAATTTTAAAAAATCGTATGATTTTCACCTGGTGAAACCAGGGGGCAGCCGGGTACCGGCTGCATAAATTCATGATACAATGTTCTCGGGTACCCGTTCGAAATCTTTGATTTCGGTAACGGGTGAGGTTATTACATTGTGCATTTATTCAACCTAACATCAAATGAATAAATTCATAATGCAATGTTCTCGGGTACCCGTTCGAAATCTTTGATTTCGGTAACGGGTGAGGTTATTATATCATGAATTTTAAAAAAATCGTAAGCTAATTTGAAAATCAGTCTCACCTATTGCCATTTTGGGCTTATTTTCCGATAATATAATCAGTAAACCGATGCGGGAGGATATCAGTATGTTTTATCTTGGTCTGGAAAACCAGATTCATCTGTTTATAGTGGTTGTGTTTTCATCATACATATATCTGTCTTCGCTTTCAATAAAACATGATATGTCACTGCCAAAGCACTTTGGAACCGCTTTTTTCATTCCGCTGGTATTGTGTTTGCTTTCTTTTTTATCTATAAGCACCGAACAATCCCGCTCGTATCTTTTCTTTTCCGAATTTATGCTTATTACCGCGTTAATCCTCGTTATTGCTGTCAAAAAGAAAAGCGATCCGGTAAATATTCTGATGTTTCTTCTTTATTCTCTTCCGGTTGCAATGATAGTGTTAAATCTTAACTTTGTTTCACTGTACCGATCGTTTATTTTTGATATTGTTATTTCATTATACATATGTACGGTTGTTATTTTTATCGTAACGTTTTTCCTCCTGAAACAATATTCCTCTTTTTCGCTGTACTGGGGTGTTGTACTTGTTTGTATGTCACTGCTCATTACCCGTCTTGCGTCATCGGATTCGGCAGCAGTAATATCGCTTATTGCAAAAGCCACAGGTTACATTTTGTTTTCAGTCTACTTCTACCGCTCAACCGTTTTTAGACTTGAAGAATCACATTCATTGGCAACAGCCCGGTTGGAAAAAATAAACCAATCGGTTCAGCGTGAGGTGGAAAGACGTGTGGAGCAAATTGAACTTTCGAAACAAAAGCTCACCGATATGGAAAAAATCGATGAACTATCGGGAGCATACACAAAAAAGGCTATAAGGGAAATGATTGGAAATATGATTGAAAGAAATCCGAACGGCGAGTTTTCCGTTTTAATGTTCGATATAGATAACTTTAAGATAATAAACAATGTCCACGGGCGCATAATTGGAGACAAATGCATAAGAAATCTTGTAAATATAACCGGAAGTACTCTGCGCAGCGATGACAAACTTGGCCGGTATATAGCGGACAGGTTTATTGTACTCCTGCCCGGCGCGAACCCTGTAAACGCTTATCTCGCTGCGGAACGCTTAAGAAAAAATGTTGAAAAAACAAACAACCCTCACTATACAGTATCAATTGGAATTGCTTCGTTTCCGCATGATGCCTCAAATGCAAGGGAAATAATAAATGCTTCCGAAAAAGCTTTGCAGTCATCTAAAAAAAAGGGCCGTAATACCATTACGCATTACAGCCAGACAACGGATTGAAAATACTGGTTTTATCGCTTACTGCTTATCCAATTCTTCCTTAAGCAGCCGGTTTACTGCCTGAGGATCAGCTTTGCCTTTTGTTTCGCGCATAATTTGCCCGATAAGAAAACCCATCGCTTTTGTTTTGCCAGATTTGTAATCTTCAACTGATTTAGGATTTGCTGAAATAACCTGTATAATCACACCGCGTATCGCTTCCGTATCCGTTACTACCTTTAATCCTTTCTTTTCTACAATTTCAGCCGGGTCCTCTCTCGTATCCCACATAATATCAAATACCTGTTTTGCGATCTTTCCGCTTATTACATTTTCATCAATTAACGATACCAGTTTTGAAAGGTTCCCCGGTGCGAACGGTATATCCGAGGGCTCCAGCCCCGTATCATTCAATTTTTTCATTAAGTCGCCCATGATCCAGTTGCTGACTGTTTTTGCATTTCCGCTTTCCTTCGCTGCCGCCTCAAAAAAGTCCGCGAGCGGTTTTGAAGCGGTAATCAGTGAAGCATCATATTCAGGTATGCCGAATTCGTTAATAAACCGTTTTTTTCTGTCATCCGGGAGCTCAGGGATTGAAGCTCTTATCTCGTCAAGCAATGCTTGATCTACATAAATCGGTGACAGATCAGGATCGGGCATATAGCGGTAATCAGTAGCCTCTTCTTTTGTTCTCATCGAGTAGCTCTCACCTTTTACGTCATCCCAGCGCCTTGTTTCCCTTTCAATTACTCCCCCGTATTCAAGCTCAAGAATATGCCTTCTGGCTTCAAACTCAACAGCACGAACAATAGCCCTGATAGAGTTAAGGTTTTTCATTTCCGTACGGACTCCAAACTCACTCTGACCCTTTGGCCTCACGGAAAGATTAATGTCCGCCCGCAGGGAACCTTCCTGCATCTTGCAGTCCGAAACAGCCGTATATTCCAATATTGCCTTCAGTTTCTCAAAAAAAGCCTTAACTTCGGCAGACGAGCGCAGATCAGGCTCGGTTACTATTTCTATAAGAGGAACGCCGCTTCGGTTGAAATCAACGAAAGTTCCCCTTCCATACTCGTCATGGATCAGTTTCCCGGCATCCTCTTCAATATGAATTCTCGTTATTCCTATTTTCTTTTTTTCTCCGTCCACATCAATTTCAAGGTATCCATTCCTGCATATAGGAAAATCACACTGGGATATCTGATATGATTTTGCCAAATCAGGGTAGAAATAATGCTTCCTGTCCTGCCGGCTGTAATACGATATTTCGCAGTTCGTAGCAAGGCCTGCCTTTATTGCATATTCAACGACAGTTTTGTTAAGCACCGGCAGCGCACCGGGCATTCCAATACATCCGGGACAGCAGTGCGTATTCGGTTCGCCTCCGAATTCGGTTGTACAGCCGCAGTATATTTTGGATTTTGTAGCAAGTTCAGCATGTATTTCCAAGCCTATGACAACTTCATATTCCACAGTCAATCCCTCCATTTCCTCCGGTATTCTTTTCGTACGTGAAAGCCGCCCTCAATATTGTCCCTTCGCCGTAGGGCTTGCCAATAATCTGCATTCCCACCGGAAGGCCATTACTGTCAAAGCCGCATGGCAGCGATATCGCACAAAGGCCTGCGACATTAGCCGGGACCGTATATGCGTCATTAAAGTACATATCAAGAGGATTGACGGTTTTTTCACCAATTTTGAAAGCAGTAGAAGGCGCGGTTGGTCCTAAAATGATATCCACCTTTTGATAGGCATTCCGGAACTCTTCAAAAATCATTCTTCTGACCTTTAACGCTTTATTATAGAACGCATCATAATTTCCGGAGCTTAATACATAAGTGCCGAATAGAATTCTTCTTTTAACTTCTTCTCCAAACCCTTCACTCCGTGATTTTTTGTACAGATCAACCAGATCACCGAACTGCTGTGTACGATATCCGTATTTTATCCCGTCGTACTGGGCAAGATTCGAACCGGCTTCGGCAGATGATATTATATAATATACCGGCAAAGCGTATTCAAACAACGGCAGAGAGATTTCCTCCACATGAGCTCCCAATGACTCAAATACTTTTGCGGCCTTCAAAACTTTTTCCTTTACTTCTTCCTGGATGCTGCCGCTGAAATACTCCTTCGGCAAGCCAATTTTCAAATCCTTGACATCATTTTTTAAAAAAGATGTGTAATCTTCTCTGCGATCCTGAGAAATTGAATCAAGAGGATCGTGCCCCGCAATAACATTCATAACGACTGCGCAGTCCGTGACGTCTCGTGCAACAGGCGCTACCTGGTCCATGGAGGACGCAAATGCGGCGAGCCCATACCTTGAGACCAAACCATAAGTCGGTTTTAAACCAACAGCACCGCAAAATGACGATGCCTGCCGGACAGAACCTCCCGTATCCGAACCAAGCGCATAGCATGCCATACGAGATGCAACCGCGGCTGCGGCGCCTCCGCTTGATCCGCCCGGAACACGCTCAGGATTCCATGGATTTTTAACCTGCCCGTACCAGGAAGTTTCATTTGAACTTCCCATCGCAAATTCATCCATATTCAGTTTTCCGAGCATAACCGCATCGTTCTGTGAAAGCTTCTTAATCACTGTTGCGTCGTATGGGGGAATAAAATTGCTCAGCATTCTCGAGCCGCAGCTTGTCAATACTCCCGAGGTGCATATATTATCATTTATTCCGGCCGGAATACCGGCTATAAGCGGCAATTCCTCTTTATTATCAATCTTTTTCTGAACGTAATCCGCCTGCTTTCCGGCATCCTGTCCGCAAACGGTAATGTATGCTCCGATCTTTTCATTAAGCTCGTTAATCCTGTCAAGATAAGCCTGTGTTAGTTCCGGCACGCTTATTTCTTTTTTTCTTATTTTATCCGCGGCCTGGCAAACAGTTAATTTTGTAAGCTCCAAAAAAATCCCTCCAATCGTTTTGTCGGGTGTATATTCTGTCAAACGATCTTATTCAACCACTTTGGGCACTAAAAAACAGCCCTCGGCCTTCTCGGGAGCATTTTTCAATATTTCTTCCCTGTCAAACGATTTTTCACATATATCTTCCCTGAATACATTGCGAATCGGCAGTACATGTTCCATAGGCAGTACATCGTCCGTGTTCAGTTCATTCAATTTACTCATGGAATAATTTATGATCGTTTCCATATCCCCGGTGAGCCTTTCGATTTCTTCCGGAGTAAGATTCAAACGCGCAAGATCCGCCAGACGTTCTATATCTTCTTTCGTTATTGCCATTGTGCTTCCTCCTTGTATGGGAAAAATTATCCGAAACCGCAACTAAACGCCTTTTTCGTTCACAAATTATAATATAACAACGGAAGGTTTTGCGCAAGCAAAACCATCACACCGTTACAAGGTTCTTGCGCGAAGCGCAAGGTTCTTTTAACAACAGAAGGTTTTGCGCAAGCTATTCCAACACACCAGGTAGCATGGGCGGGCAGTGAAGCGAAGCGGAACAGCCGGCCCTGTTACAACGTTCATTTAAAACTATTGTACAATAAAAGGAAACTATAGCGGAATGCAGCTTAGAGATATATAGTCAGAGCGAGGATAAGCAAGTCGACTGTCTGAGCAAAAATGCTTCATACAAATAATTTTTCAAAGCATTTTTGCGAGTTTCGACTTGCCCAGGTGCTTTTGCTTCGCAAAATGCACAACATTAATGTTGCGTATTTTTAACGCAAAGCGTTAAAAAACGCTTGCTGAACTATATAGCTCTTGCAAATGAAGCTCTTGTTTCCGTTATTGTACAATAGTTCAGAAATAAGGGCTAATATTGATCGGCAGATTTTAGATTGTAGTCGGTATAATTACAGTTTATCCAGTTCTTCCTGAAGCAGCCGGTTTACCGTCTGAGGTTCCGCTTTTCCTTTAGTCTCCCGCATGATTTGGCCTACAAGGAAACCCATCGCTTTCGTTTTTCCCATTTTATAATCTTCAACCGATTTCGGGTTCGCCGAAATAACCTGGATAATTATTTTGCGAATTGCTTCGGTATCCGTTACTACCTTTAATCCTCTCGTTTCTACAATATCAGCCGGGTCTTCACCAGTATCCCACATAATCTCAAATACCTGTTTCGCTATCTTGCCGCTTATTACATTACTATCAATCAATGATACAAGCTTTAAAAGATTTTCGGGCTTAATAGGTATATCCGAAGGTTCCAGTCCCGTATCATTCAATTTTTTCATTACATCGCCCATAATCCAGTTGCTTATTGCTTTTACATTTTTGCTTTCCTTTGCGGCAGCTTCGAAAAAATCCGCCAGAGGTTTCGAGCCTGTAATCAATGAAGCGTCGTACGCAGGTAAACCATATTCGGCCATGTACCGTTTCTTTCTTTCATCCGGTAGCTCAGGGATTGATCCGCGTATTTTATCAAGCCATGTTTCATCCACTACTATGGGGGTTAAATCAGGTTCAGGAAAATATCTGTAATCATGGGCTTCTTCCTTGTCCCGCATTGAATAGCTTTCTCCTTTTTCGTCATCCCAACGCCTGGTTTCCTGCACAATAATACCGTTTTTCTCCAGCACGGCAATCTGCCGCCTGGCTTCTTCATCAACCGCGCGGACAATAGCACGGACAGAGTTAAGGTTCTTCATTTCGGTCCGGGTGCCAAGCTCCTTTTTACCTTTTGGCCTGACGGAAAGATTAACATCCGCGCGCAGCGATCCCTCCTGCATTTTACAGTCCGACACCGATGTGTATTCCAGTATTGTTTTCAGCTTTTCAAAAAAGGCCTTCACCTCGGCGGACGAACGCATATCGGGCTCGGTAACGATTTCTATAAGCGGCACTCCGCAGCGATTGTAATCTACGAATGTTGATTTGCCTGATTCGTCATGGATAAGCTTGCCGGCGTCTTCTTCGATATGAATTCTCGTAATGCCTATTTTTTTTACTTCACCGTCGATCTCTATTTCAAGATATCCGTTTTTGCATAATGGAAGATCATACTGCGATGTCTGAAACGCCTTAGGCAAGTCCGGATAGAAATAATTTTTCCGATCCTGCTTGCTGAATGATGTAATAGTGCAGTTTGTTGCCAATCCGGCTTTTACCGCATACTCAACGACAGTTTTATTCAGCACGGGCAGAACGCCGGGCATACCCGTACATATTGGACAGCAGTGAGTATTTGGCTCACCCCCGAACTCGGTCGTACAGCCACAGTATATTTTTGAACGAGTGGCAAGTTCCGCATGTATTTCCAAACCAATTACAACTTCATATTCCACAGCCTGTCACCCCGCCTTTTCCGGTATTGCTTTCATAGGTATATGCCGCTCTTAACAAAGTTCCTTCGTCGAAAGGCTTACCGATTAGCTGCATACCTATTGGGAGCCCCTTGCTGTCAAACCCGCAGGGCAGTGAAATCGCACAGAGACCCGCAATATTTACCGAAACAGTATATACGTCACTTAGATACATCTCAAGAGGGTTCGCAGTTTTCTCACCGATTTTGAACGCGGTAACCGGCGAGGTCGGGCCTAAAATCACATCGACCTTCTGATAGGCTTTCTGAAAATCTTCAAAGATAAGCCTTCTGACTTTAAGTGCCTTTTTATAGTATGCATCGTAATATCCTGAGCTTAAAGCATAGGTTCCGAGCATAATCCGTCTTTTTACTTCCGTACCAAAACCCTCGCTCCTGGTTTTTTTGTATAAATCAATGATATCAACATAATCCCGGGCTCTGAATCCATACTTGATTCCGTCATAACGTGCGAGGTTCGAGCTGGCTTCCGCAGATGAAATAATATAATATGCAGGTATAGCATATTCGGTAAACGGAAGCGAAATTTCTTCTATTATTGCACCATACGATTCAAATGCCTTTGCAGCATCAAGGATTTTTGCCTTTACTTCTTCATGAAGGCCGCTGCCGAAATATTCCTTAGGCAGTCCAATTTTTAATCCCTTTACATCGTTCTTTAAAAAGGTTGTATAATCGGGATAATCCATACCAACAGATGTTGAATCCAATGGATCATGGCCTGCGATAACGTTCATAACCAAAGCGCAGTCCGCAACATCCCGCGTAATTGGTCCGATTTGATCGAGAGATGAAGCAAAAGCAATAAGCCCAAATCTTGAAACTGCGCCATATGTCGGTTTTAAACCAACCACGCCGCAAAACGATGCCGGCTGCCTTATTGACCCTCCCGTATCGGAACCGAGTGCAAAGCATGACATATGCGACGCAACAGCGGCGGCCGCACCGCCGCTCGAGCCTCCCGGAACCCGTTCATGATCCCATGGATTTTTTACCGGCATATACCAGGAATTTTCATTGGAACTGCCCATTGCAAATTCATCCATATTCAGCTTGCCCAGAATTACTACGTTGCTATCTAATAACTTCCTGGCAACAGTCGCATCATACGGAGGGAAAAAATTATCGAGCATTTTCGAGGCGCAAGTGGTTTTTATGTCCCTTGTACAGATATTATCCTTTATGCCGGCCGGTATGCCCGCCAGCGGAAGGATATTTTCTCTGCCGTCCAATTTTTTCTGTACCGACTCGGCCTGCCGCAGAGCCTGTTCCGCGCATACGGTAATATATGCGCCGATTGTGCCGTTCAGCTCATCTATCCTTTCAAGATAAGCATTTGTCAGTTCTATAACGCTTATTTCCCTTTTTTTTATTTTTTCTGCAGCCATTGATGCTGTTAACTCAGTTAATACCAAAATAACCCTCCGTTCGCCACACGCACATATTTCAAGTCTTTTTTTTGAACAAAAAACATTTTATAACAACAGAGGATTTTGCGCAAGCAAAATCTTCACACCGTTACAAGGTTCTTGCGCTTTGCGCAAGGTTCTTATAACAACAGAGGATTTTGCGCAAGCAAAATCTTCACACCGTTACAAGGTTCTTGCGCTTTGCGCAAGGTTCTTATAACAACGGAAGAAAATGCGCAAGCAGTCTCATTACATTATTTCCGCGGGTCCTGCTTCGGGTGTTTCGTTTCCTTGGGCAGCAAAGCACATACCGACAACACGCTTTAGGTTCTTTTTATTTTTGCTGAGAAGTATCCATACCACGGGCCGCTCATTTGCCTGCTCCCCATTTGCCTGTTAGAAGTATGGCGTTGGAGCATGCCGCCCATCGTCACCGAAAACACCCGAATCACCCGCTGTTTTTCTGCCATTATTCCTGTGGACTACTTGGAAGAACTATTGTACAATGACGGAAACTATAGCGGAATACAGCATAGAGATATGCAGTCAGAGCGAGGATAAGCAAGTCGACTGTCTGAGCAAAAATGCTTCATACAAGAAATATTTTAAAGCATTTTTACGAGTTTCGACTTGCCCGAGCTTACAAGGTTTATGGGTGAATAGACGAAAACGAATTTGCAAACCCTAAAAATGCAATATATTCTGTAACTCATTTTGGCAAAGGAGACATCATATGCATCCATTTATTCCACGCACGGTTATTTTCGAGCCCAGTGCGCTGCAATACCCTGTTGGAGAAAAAATATACAGGTATTTTCAGGATAAACCGGTTGAAATAATTAAAACATCCCTTTCCGTATTCTCAAAAGCCCTGTCTGAATTAAGCGAAAAACAACAATATGCCAGATCGAAAACGATACTGGCGGTGACAAGAAACCGGCAAAAAAAGCTGCAGCCGTGCAAGCCTTCCGCAGATTTTCAATTTGCTCTCGTAAGCAACTGTCCCGGAAGCTGTGAATATTGCTACCTTCAGACGAATCAATCATACAAACCCTATCTGAAGGTTTACGTAAACTTAGAAGAAATATGGGAAACAATTGCCGTTCATATCAGTAAAACACAAAAACCCGTCGTAACATTCGAAGCATCAAGCAATGGTGATCCTCTCGCTGTGGAGCATATAACTGGAAGTGTCGGTGAAACCATTGAATATTTTGGACTTCTTGACAAAGGCAGGTTAAGGGTTGTAACGAAATTCAACAATGTTAACCAAATCGTGAATAAAAAACATAAAGGACATACTCATTTCAGGATAAGCATGAATACGGATTACGTGATAAAACAGTTTGAACATGGAACCAATCCGGTTCGGGAACGGCTTGATGCCGCTGAAAAACTGATAAAGGCAAAATACACGGTAGGTTTTATTATTGCTCCGATAATGATCTATGAAAACTGGAAGGAAGAATACAAAAACATGTTTAAAAATATATACGAAAAGCTTAAAAACATAATTCCGGATGGCTTAACTTTTGAATTAATCCAGCATCGTTATACCGAGTCCGCACGGCAAAGAATTCTTGAACGATTTCCGAACACCAGGCTCGACATGTCAAATAATAACCGCAGGCTGAAATGGGGAAAATTCGGTCAATTCAAGTATATTTATCAAAAAGATGATGAAGATGAACTCCGTGAATACATGCATAATATGATAAGCTTATATTTTCCGTATGCGCACATTGAATACTTTACTTAACTTCCACGGGGGAAAAGCGTATTGAAAATCGGATATGCATGCAAAACAATCGGCGTTCCCAATACCGGGACAAAAGGCTGCCTCATGAAAAACGCGAGTGAAGAAAGGCTGCTGGAAATAATTGATCATAACCTTAATTCATTGGAGAATACTTTGGATTACGCATATAAAAATGAAATAGGAATGTTTCGCATATGTTCCGAACTGATCCCTTTCGGTTCAAGCCCG
>DATCLI010000279.1:0-4290 GCA_036563955.1 Clostridia bacterium
TTAACGTTTTTCTTACTAAATCTAATCATATCCGATATTTTCTTTTCTTTAGACGATTTATAAAATATTAGTATATGGCTATTGATTAAAGTGTTGAAAACGTGGCTGGCTCTACAATCCAGTTCGTGTAACGTAAGTTAAATCAATAAGCCATTGACGGACTCTATCAAGGATTATGACGAAATACCAATAAGTTGTTGACAAATCCAATAATAAAAAAGCGGAGGTAACGCAGATGAACCTATTAAAAAAGACAGCCTGTTTGGCTCTTTGCATTTGCCTGATTTGCGGGTTATCGGGCACAGCTTATGCAGCCGATTCCATCGATCCCCGTACACTTGCCATGGTAAACAAACCGGGGATAGTTCTTGTGCAAACCGTGTGGACAGCAGACATAACCTGGCACGAATTTTCATTCCGCAGTGATTTTGAACAGGATTTGGTTGCTGCAATCGAGTTGCTCGTGCTGGAAGGAGCTATTCCAAATACCGAAGAAGCCATGTATTCCGCAATGGTTCAGCTTATGATTGGAAATATGGAATATTATGCCTTCTCAACGGGCAACGTCTTTTCAGAAACCACCAGCACGGCTTCGGTGGGTACGGGATTTATTGTAACTCCTGATGGTTACATGGTGACAAATGCCCATGTTGTGCATACGGACGAAGAAGATTTGTATATGCAGTTTGCGATGACGGCTCTTAATGAATACGCCGTTACAGCGGCAGAATCGTTCGCCGCTGAAATGCGGCGTTTAGGTTATCAGATGACGCAGGAGGAATGGGAAGGTATTGCGAATGCGTTTTACGGCCTTTTGGCGCAGAGCATGGGAGTCAATAACCTGAAAACAAGCTACATATGCTACATGGGTAACGTAACACCGGGCAGCGACGTTTCAGCCAAGGGTGTCCAACTGGATTTGCGCAAGATCGGCGAGCCGATTCCGGGCAAGGATATTGCTATCCTCAAAATGGATAAAACAAACCTGCCGACTGTCACGATCGGTGACGATACACAGCTTCGTACCGGCGACAGGGTGTATGCGATGGGTTACCCTGCGGTCGCTACCCTGACCGAAGCGCTTAATGTTGCGCAGGCTATTCAGGAGCCTACGCTGACGCAGGGGATAATAAGCGCAAAGAAGGAAATGGCCGGAGGTTGGAGTATTTTACAGACCGACGCGGCCATTCACGCGGGAAATTCCGGAGGACCGCTGTTTAACGAGGCAGGCGAGGTAATTGGAATCAATACTTTCGGCATGCTCGAATCCGGCGGCGGAATGGCGCCAGGCATGAACTTCGCCATTCCAATAAGTATCGCGAAGCAGTTTTTGAATGAAATCAACGTAACTCCCAGCGAAAGCGAATTTACCAGGCAGTTCAGAGAGGCAAAATCACTGTTTGACACTGAAAAATACTCGGAGGCGCTCGGTATACTGCGCACCCTCAATGAAATTAATCCGGGATACCCCGTTATAGCCGATTTGCTTTCGCAGGCAAGCGCAAAGGTCAGTTCGCTCGCACAGGAACCGGCACAGGAAACAACACAGGAAACGACACAGGAAACAGCGGCAGAAGTAACGGTGAAACCAGTTACGGACGAAAAGGGTTCAGCGGTTATAATTTATGTCATTGGAGGCGTGGTTATAATCCTACTGCTTGCAGTTATTATTGTATTGCTGCTTACGCGGAGGAAAAAAACCGTACCCGGAAATGCTGCCTCTGCCGGGCAACCATACAAGCGGCAGGCTCCCGTTTATCCTGCGCAAAGCACGGCACAGACACCTCAAGTCACAGAACAGGCACAGCAAAGCGCAGCACAGACGCCGTTAGGTACAGAACAGACACCACCGCAGGAATATAGCGAACAGCCTAAAAAAACAGGCAGATTTTGCAGCGAGTGCGGTGCATCGCTTTCATCGAGTGCAAAATTCTGTGAAAACTGCGGCGCAAAGCTTCAATGATGCGTACCGTGCCATGCATGCGTAACATGCGTATTGGTTTACTTTAAGGACACCCCCATATTGTGACAGTATGTGACAGGAGACGGCCGCCCGTATTATAACTCCTATCATGTCTCGTCCCCTGTCACGTCCTGATTATTTTGTAATGATAGGAGTGAAAAAAATGAAATTTTATCAAAAGTTATTGGTTCTGATGCTTACCATCACACTTACTCTGGCATTCACCACGGCATGCAAAAAGAAACAAGCCTCTAAGGAAAAGGGTTCGGACACATATGAAAATGTAAATAATACCAATACTTCATCTTCATCCACATCACCTGTTTCATCCGCAGAGGGAAAGAAAAAGGGCGATAACAAAATCAGTAAATATTATGACCTGTTGAACAAAGCCTTGGAGCTTGACAGCTTCTATTCGGAAAACACCCTGTATATTAACATGACTACCATGGAAGACATATACTGGGTGAAAGGAAACAAGATTAAAGTCGGCCAGACAGGAAGCCAAAGCACCGATTATAACATTTTTGATCTTGATAAAAAAGAAAAATATGAATGGAGAGAAGATAAAGGTGTCATAATGAAAATGTCTGAAGAGGAAATTACCGCGGCAAAAAGCTCTGCTTACTGGAACGGGCTTTATATCGAATATTTTTCCGAGCCGGGCTATGTGGAAATATTAACCGAGAGAGAAGAAGATTATAATGGATTTCCGTGTGTTTATCTTGAAATGAAAAATTATGAAGATGACACATTAAAAGTACATATCAGTAAGGAATACGGCGTTGTAATGAGTTATGAGCATTACAATAAAGACACCGACTTAAAGTTGCTGGAATGCAAACGGAATCATTTTGAAGTCGGAACGGTGGCGGATGATGAATTTGAACTTCCTTCGGATATCAATTTTCAACAAGTACCTACGTATTAAACAGGCTGCGGCAGGGAACGATCCCCAGGCAACCAAGGGGATCGTTCGAGACAGCTGAAAAAGTACCAAGGGGATCGTTCGAGACAACTGAAAAAGTACTTAGAGACACGGGGACGATTCTCATGTCTGATTCCAAACATGAGAACCGTCCCCGCGTCTTTTAATTGCAAGCAATTGCATCAGTTGTTATAATGGTAACGTGCATCAGGAAGGAATCTTTGAGTTGGAAGAGGCTTAACGCATGGAAGAAAAAGTGCTGAGTGTATTGGAATACAATAAAATAATCGAGAAACTGGCCGACAGGGCATCAAACCAGATTGGCAAGGATCTTGCGTGGGAATTGAAGCCTTTTACCGATGTCAGCCAGGTAAAAGAGGCATTAAAGGAAACGACGGATTCGGTGTGCTGCATTCTGCGTAAAGGCTTTCCTCCGCTTGGCGGCATCCACGAAATAAGGCATCTTGTAAAAAGAGCGGAGCAGGGAGGTATGCTTAATCCCGGGGAACTGCTTAAAGTCGCCGATGTCCTTCGCGCGTCAAGAAACCTTAAGGGATACATGTCGCAGGATAAAATGGAGCTTGGCGAAGATAACGTGATTGCGGTCCTATGCGGCGCGCTTGGTACAAATAAGGCGTTTGAAGAAAGACTTGACAGATCGATTGAATCCGAAGAAGCCCTTTCTGATTACGCGAGCCCTGAGCTTGCGTCGATTCGAAGGAATATCAGGCATAAGCAGGACTCGATAAAGGAAAAGCTCAACAGCATAATCCGTTCCGCCCAGTACCGCAAATACATGCAGGACGCGGTCGTTACGTTAAGAGGCGACAGGTATGTCATACCGGTTAAACAGGAATTCAGAAGCCAGGTTCCCGGAGTGGTTCACGATATGTCCGCAAGCGGTTCGACTGTGTTTATTGAACCAATGTCCGTTGTCGAGACGAACAATGAAATCAGGCAGCTTAGAATAAAGGAAGAGCAGGAAGTTGAACGTATTCTCATGGAATTGACGGCACTTGTCGCGGATGACGCGGATATACTGATTAATAACGTCGCACTGCTTGGAAGGATCGACTTTGCGTTCGCAAAAGCGAAGCTCAGCCTTGATTTAAATGGAACCGAGCCCGTGATAAACGACTGCGGCATTCTGATAAAAAAGGGAAGGCATCCGCTTATAAACCCGAAAGATGTCGTTCCGATAGATTTGGAGCTTGGTTTTGACTTTACGACAATGGTTATAACGGGGCCGAATACGGGAGGAAAAACGGTAACGCTTAAAACCGCCGGGCTGTTTGTCCTTATGACGCAGGCGGGCCTTCATATACCCGCGGCCGAAAACAGCGAGATGTGCGTATTCAAAAAGGTGTTTGCCGATATCGGTGATGAACAGAGTATCGAG
>DATCLI010000280.1:0-3152 GCA_036563955.1 Clostridia bacterium
AGCATGCTCATCGCGGATGCTTAACCGGTTCGATATCGCATGTTTTTCCGAAACTTTTACTGCTGCCCAGCGTTTGCCTGCTGTTTCAATAACATATCCTTCTTTCGGATCGACAACCAGGAAACTGTTATCATAAAAAAATTCATGATCAAATCCGCAGTTTCCGCCCTGCCCGTATTTCTCAAGCAGAGAAGTAATGAGTTCGATCGCTTTTTCCGCGGTATCACACCTTTCAAGGGCCAAACGGACTAAATCCATACCGGTTAGTGCTTCCGGTCCGCGTTTAACTTTCGTAAAAACCGCTTCGTTTCCTATTGCCACGGAGGCTGAGTTTACACCCATTTCAGCCCCCCATATCCATGAAGGCTTGCATAGTACGGCCGCATATGTATGTTTAACCTGGGGAATAGTTATGTATGTAAGCTTTAAATGGCTGCCGGCAATATGCTCTTTCTCCGGAATACGTATTACCAAATGCGGTTCATTTGGACTGCGATCACTGTTTTTAGCAAAAAGGACAGTTCCCTCTCCGGTATACGGCGGAAAAGCACACAAAGTATCACACATATATACTCACCTCTAAAAACATATTATCACAGAGGATATTTTTGCGAAACTATCAGGAATAGTATAAAAGTTATAGTTTTCGGAATTTATCAATATGTAAGGGAAGCATATGACGTATATCCTTTAATTCAAAAACACCCAGCAGTATAAGCATCACAACCATGAGCATTCCTGTAATACCCGCTGAAATAAACAGAACCGGAACGGGCGACACGACTACCGATATAGTCAGCATTTTTACCGCAGGCGAGATAATTATACCCGAAATGCACGCTATAAGAGGTTTTATGAACCAGTCGCCTATTTCAATTGCCATGCCCGTTGTTTTCATTGTCGTGCGCATATTCAATGAAACGCTGACAAAATTGCCTATTACAATTGCGGCAATGTAAGCTTCAAGGCCAAACAACGGAATTGCAAACCACACAAAACCGAGCCTTATTACGCTGCTGAGCATTGAATGCTTTAACGTTTCGGTTTCCTTTCCCAGGCCGTTCAAAATTCCCAGGAGCGTCTGCTGCAGATAGAAAAAAACTCCCGTAAACGAAAGAAGGAACAGCATACGCCCCACATTCTGACCAGGATATACTATATTTGATATCTCATTGCAAAAGGAAACAAAAAGGCTTGTAAACAAAAAACCGAGAACGAGCGTTACGCGTATTGAACGTGAAATCTGTCTGTTTGCCGCAAATATTCTTTTTCTTGCAAGAGATTCCGCAATAGCCGGTACAAGAGCGATTGCGAGCGCAGCCGTCAGCATTGACGGAAATGAAATAATCGGAGATGCCATTCCTGTTAATTTACCGTACTCAACTAATGCTTCCTTCGAGGTGAGACCATAAATTTCAAGGCGCTGAGGAATCAATAAAAACTCGACTGTCCCCAATAGTGAAAGAATTAACCGGTTGGCGGTAATGGGAAGTGATATTTTCAAAATAGCTTTTCCAATATCCCTCTTGCGCATAAGCCCCCTTCCGGATTCTGCCGATTTCTTCATCCTGCGCGAGAGGAAAGCCGCATACACAACCAATACGTTTGCAATTTCTCCGGCAATAAGACCTAATGTGGCAAAAAGGCATTTCCTTTCAAAATCCCCGTATATGAACTGATCCGCTATTACATATATTACGATAAGCTTTACTGCCTGTTCGACAACCTGCGATACCGCATTCGGCATCATTTCCTGTTTTCCGTAAAAATATCCTTTCAGCGCAGTAATTCCGGCAATAAAAGGAATTGACGGCAGCAGCCAGTACAATGCGCTTTTTGTGCGTATATCTCCTACGAGGTAATTAACAACAAAATCCAGATTGAAAAGCAGAATTGATACAATGAAAACAGCTGAAACGAATACCGCGGTTCCGGCTACAACTGCAATACGGTTTGAGTTCCTGTGTCTTCCCCTGGCGGTTTCTTCGGCTACAAGCCTCGATACCGCAATTCCGACTCCTGCTGTCAAACCAAGCAGCACCAGATTATACACCGGCAAAACAAGCTGAAAAAGCCCCATACCTTCGGCGCCGATTGTATTTGCAATATAAACACGATAAAAAAAGCCGATAATTTTGACAAAAAACCCGGATATGGTTAATATAAGCGTGTTCCGTTTCAATGTGTTCTTTTTCATATAACCCCATCAATCACTAAAACATGCACGGACAGATAATCCGGTAAATAACATTTTAAATCCGGCAGTTTAATCAAAACGGAAAAAATACATGCTTATATATATGGCCGTGCCCCCGTTAACATTCATAGAAAAAGAAAAAGCCTGTCTTAAACAGGCTTAAATATTATATTCACCGTCCTGCGGGGTACTCGAGGAACCGAATTTCAGAACCTCTTCAAGCGCCTGTTTGCCCTCAAATGGCTCGTCACCTTCAATATCATGCAAAAAATCTCCCCGCATAACCTTTTCCAGTACATCCTCTTCCACAGGCCGGTGGGATGACTTGCTTATTTTATCAAGTTCATTTTCATGTTCCTCTGATATTTCGCATTCAATGCAGTTTCTTGCGTAAGGCAGCGCTTCAAGCCGTTTGCTTTCTAAATGTTTGCCGCATATCTCGCAAATTCCGTAAGTACCGTCTTTAATTCTTTGCAATGCATCGTCAATTTCCCTGACGGTAAACTCTTCTCTTTCTTTCAGTGCTGCATTATGCTCGGCGTCGAAAAGCTCGGTGGCGATATCGGCCGGATGGTTGTCATAACGTGAAAGTTCGCTGTCTTCGTGCGATCGGTACCCGGAAGGCGCGCCCTGCAGCATATCATCAATTACCTCCATATGCTCCTGTCTGAGCCGCTCAAGCAGATAACGGAAATGTTCGTTTTGATTTTTTTTCATAAAGGACCTCCATTGTTTTTTCGCCTGCATGTAACGAGGCGGAAGAATAATAAGGTTATAATCCGGTCTATTTAGTATCCCCGAAATATCAAAATCTTTAATAAATATTTTTGCCATATTTCTTACTTGGCAGCCCAAAAACTCATTTTACTGCGGCTATATACAAATCAGCCGCTGGTAATGAGTATCTTCGAAATATCATAAAATATTATTAAAATTTTGTTGCATCAATAAGGCT
>DATCLI010000281.1:0-11756 GCA_036563955.1 Clostridia bacterium
ATCGATAACCCAACATTGTTTTTGCTTGCAAACATTTCAGCTCGAGCGAGAATAATGCAATTTACCACTATAAGCGGAATATAAATACCCAGTTCCTTATAGATATCCGGCAGATAAGCGTTAAGAAGCATTTGTACAATAGTTGTAAAGCCTGCAATAACAGTAATATAAACAGGAATTCTTACCTTATCGGGTACAATTTTACGTATCAGCGATATTACAATGTTTGAGCCGGTTAATACAAACGTTGCCGCTATACCCATTCCTATCCCGTTCCTGGCCATTGTCGTAACAGCAAGGGAAGGGCACATACCCAATACCATCTTCAATACCGGATTTTCTTTCATAATCCCGTTTGTAAGAACGGAAAAAGCTTTGGATGATGGTTTTGCCATATCAATTCCCTTCTTCCATTAATTTTTTCGTTATATCAAGAGCAGTCTGCACTCCTTGCGTTACACCCCTCGATGTAACAGTTGCGCCGCTTACCGCCTGTATTTCATTCGCCGATTTTTTGTTTTGTTTTACAACGGTTAACTCGTCATTAATGCCAACTTCATAAAACTGGTTTATAAAATCAGGCTCTAAAGCCTTCGTGCCCAGGCCTGGTGTTTCTCCATTGTCTCCGATAATTATCCCGGTTACGGCGCCATTGTTATCCACTCCGACTACTATATTGATATCGCCGCCGTATCCTTTCGCGGCTACATTGACTACATACCCCGCAAGCCCCTCAGTGTTGTACCCGGCATATACATCCTTAACAGCCGGGTTATCAAAGTTAAGTGTTATCTGCTCAAAACTATCGGCTTTACCAAGCAACTGTTTGCGGAATTCCTCCTGCTCAGCTTTCGTCCTCTGCTCGATAACTCCGCTCGTAGCGCGATTTACAAAAGCCAGCGACCCTGTTATTGTCGCGCAGACAAGAAAAAGCACTAATGTAGGTTTAATTATACTATCCCACATTACGTTCACCTCCAAAGCTTGCAGGTACCGTATACCTTTCAATAAGAGGCGCTGCTACATTCATAAGAATTATTGCAAACGACACGCCTTCAGGCATACCGCCGTACAGTCGGAACAACGCTGTCAATAAACCGCATCCGAGAGCATATATCGCGGCGCCCTTTTTTGTTACTGGACTTGTAACGTAATCGGTCGCCATAAAAACGGCTCCGAGCAGAAGCCCGCCGGACAGAACATGATACAGCGGGTCTCCGGTAAACACTCCGTCAGGTCCGAGTATCCATGTCATGGCCGCAGTGGTTGCGGTAAATATCACCGGTATATGCCACGATATTACTCCTCTTACAAGCAGGTATACAAATCCGAGCAAAATAGCAAAGGCCGATGTTTCTCCAATGCATCCGGCTATATTGCCCCAGAATAAATCACCGTACGAATACGCGCCGTATAATCCTTCTTTCAGGGCTGCAAGCGGCGTTGCGGTTGCAACCGCGTCCGCCATCGGAGAAGCGGTGGTTGTTGTAACGGTTTCTCCAAACGGCTGCGTCCACGTAGTCATCGAACCGGCCCATGCTGCAACAAGAATTGCCCTTGCCCCAAGAGCAGGATTCATAAAATTTTGTCCAAGACCTCCAAAAAGCTGTTTTACTATCACAATAGCAATAACCGCTCCTACGACAGCAATCCATATGGGTATCGACGGAGGAAGGTTTAAAGCCAGTAAAAGCCCTGTGACAACTGCGCTTAAATCCGATATCGTATTCTCTCTCTTTAAACCTTTTCGCATTAAATATTCGGCAGCAACGGCGGATACGACGGTTACAAGTATGACAACAGCCGCACGATAGCCGAAAAACCATATCCCCGCCACTACGGCAGGCAACAGCGCAATAATAACATCCAGCATTAATTTGGTCGTTGTGCAATTGTCGCGCAAGTGAGGGGACGAACAAACATACAATCTATTCTCCAAGTGCAATTCACCCCAATCCTTTTATCCTAAGCTTTCTTTGCATTCCTTCTAACAGCTTCTTTCCCAAGGCGTATCGATTGGACAAGATGCCTTTTTGCGGGACATACATACGAGCAGCTCCCGCATTCAATGCAGTCGAGCACATGAAACTTATCCAATTCGTTATACCTGCCGGCCATTACCAAACGGTTTATATCCAATGGCAGCAAATTCATAGGACATACCGATACACACCGTCCGCACCGTATACATGGAGATTCCGGCGGGAGATCCCCTTCATTCCTGTCAAACGCCAATACCGCATTAGTCATTTTTATGACCGATGTTTCCATCGAGTGTTGGGCGATACCCATCATCGGACCGCCCATCAATACTTTATATGGATTTGATAATAACCCTCCGGAGTATTCAAAAACATCCTTAAGCGAAGTTCCGATAAAGACCTCAACATTCTTTGGTTCTCTTACAACCGAACCATCAACCGTAACGCGTTTTTTAATAAGCGGCATACCTGTTTCAACGTATTTTGCCATAAACGAAATGCTGTTAACGTTAAATACAACACAGCCGACATCAGCCGGAAGTTTCCCTGGCGGAACTTTTCTCCCGGTAACCGCATATATCAAAGTTTTTTCAGCGCCCTGCGGATAACGCGAACGGAGTGAACAAACCGATATCCTGCTGTCGTTTTTGCTTTCCTCCTTTAAAATGCTTATCGCTTTAGGCTTATTATCTTCAATACCGATAACCGCCCTCGGGATTCCGAGCATATCGAGCACCAGTTTTACCCCTTTAATAATATCCGGCGCATATTCAATACATTCCCTGTAATCCGAAGTAATATATGGTTCGCACTCTGCCCCGTTTATGATTAAATATTCGATTTTTTTATCTTTCGGAGGGCTGAGCTTAACATGTGAAGGAAAACCTGCCCCTCCAAGGCCTACAAGGCCTGATTTCCTTATAGCCTCAATAAAATCATCTCTGTTATTAACAATTGGGGCCTTTATATCTTCAAACACCTCCTGCTTTTTATCAGCTTCAATTTCAACCGACATTACCAAATGCCCGCTGGCAAAAAGCATCGGCTCAACCCGTTTTACAACGCCTGAAACACTTGAATGTATCGGAGCGGATACATATGCGTCAGAGTCGCCTATTACCTGTCCTACTTTAACAACATCTCCCTTTTTCACTGTTGGCTGGCATGGCGCTCCAATATGCTGAACCATCGGCATGATCACCTTTGACGGCGCATCCATTGCAACAGTTTCCACTTCTGCAGTATTCTTACGGTGAGGCACAGGAACACCGCCTGCAAATGGATTATTTATAAAAAGCATTGTACCACCTCGTTTTCAAAAAAAAATCGCATCAATAATATATAAATACAAATCGCAATATCTCCATTGTTATATTAACATATGATGCGTGCCTTGTGAATATATTTTTGTTTATTGTATACAAAACATAAATGCGCAAATACGCTGTTTTCAAGACTTATCTCTCATTTTTCCATCCCGGATAAATCAAGATCAAACCCGGACACAATCAGAGGAAGATCCGTAAGTTCCGCACCAGAAAGACAGCCTGGCAAGAACGAAATATTCACGGACGTTTCATTTCTGAAAAATATAGAAGCAACCGTATCCTGTTCCAGCTTAACACGCATAATTATTTCGCCGCTTGCTCCCTGCTCCCTGACAAGCGCTTCGCCGCTTTCTTTTATTTCAGCCTCCTGCTTTACTTCCCCCTTTGGCATATTTTCAATGCCCCTGTCTATTAACCTGAGAGACTGAGCCAAGTCATCAAATTTCAGCATAGTGCGCGCAAAACAATTGCTTTCTTCCGCGACCGGTATCGTATAGGACAGCCCTGCATACGGAAGCTTCGAATATTTTTTCGGGTCAACCGCATTTCCTGCCGCGCGCGTCAACCTTCCCGATGCCGTCATCGCGGTTTCCCTGTCAATGAATCCTGCCGCTCTTAACCTTTTTGCAATGGCTGCGGTATTTTCCCATCTTTTTTTTATATCCGAGAGATCGTCATCTATTTCCTGCAGGATGGCATTCGCCGCATAAAAAGTATCCTTCGGGATATCCTTGTTAATGCCTCCAATACTTATAATTCCAAATAGAAGCGGATGATCACAGATTAATCCCGCAGCTTCGCGGTACAGGCTGATAAGCCTTGAAATTTGGTTACTGTCTCCGTATAACCCCAGGCACTGCGCCGTATTGTATAATCCATGCAGATTTGCATTTACACAGCTCATTTCATTAATAATCATTCTAACCCATCGGGCCTTTTCAGGAATATCAACCCTGTTTATCTCTTCCACACCTGTAATGAACGCAAGGGATATTGAAATACCGTTTGCGGTTGAAACCCTTTCAAGTATCTCGGGAATATCCCAAACCTTCCTGCCGGCACAAAGCTTTTCCACTTCCCTATAGTTATAGCCTGTTTCAATTGACGCTTTTTTTATTATTTCATCTTTCATCAAAAGATGAAATAATAAAGGCTCAGGAAGCAATGGATGGAACGGCCCCCAATCAATTAACGAATAAGCTTCTTCTTCAGCCATTTCAACAGATTCCCTCTTGAATAAAACCGGAAATCTTCGCTCAATGTCGATTTCCATTCTGCCGCCGTAAGGGAAAACAGATGTAACTGACGGTACAATCATATTTTCAAAAACATTTATATCAATGGACTCGAACTGGCCTTCTTTCTCCAATAAATAATTAACAGCAATTTTATTGCCAACCTCAGAGGCATCCATGAGAAGCAGTTCAAATCCCAGAGATTTATAACTGAATAGTTTGCCCATAAGCGAAGCGCTTTGCTTTTCACTTAAGTTCTTTATCATGATCACTCCCGTCTTTGTATTCTTTATAACCGTCCTGAACAACATTTATCACGGTTTCAAGCATCTTGTCCATTCCAGGTGCACAGCCCCGGACACATGCATCCACAGGCAAAATTTCCTCAAGCGGGTTAATGCCATTTCCTTCCCTGCGGAACAGACTTCCCTCGCATGCACATGCTCCCGCGGCGACAACCGCCTTGGGTGAAGACATCTTTTTATATAATTGTTGTAAATAGTCTGCGGATTTATTATTAATACATCCTGCTACGAATAGAACATCGGCGTGCCTTGGATTGCCTGTTAAAGTGATTCCCTTGCCGGAACCAAGCATTAATGCCGTATGAAATTGACGTGCACAGCCTGTACATCCGCCCGCATTAAAAAGCAGTACCGATATGCTTTTGGCTCTTATTCCGTCCAGCCAGGACATTGCAACATCTCCTTTAAACCTTTTCTAAACAACAATTTCAAATTTATAACATAAACAGCCAGATATAGTTAATAGCCGGTAATCCTCCCGCCCATATCCATGAGTTCGCCATAACTTTTTTCCACGACATTCTTGGTACAACAGCACTTAGAAGCATCGCGGAAAGGTAAAAAACTGCCGAAACCAAAAACGACAGCCACGGCCGCCACGGCAGAAAATACGATATAAGCTTCAGCCAGATGCCTGTTTCAATCCACTGTGTGAGTTGAACAACTCCAAGGCTTCGTCCGCTGTACGGCGTATACAGCGCCGTATCAAGGAACGACATCGCATTTGCGTTGATGCCGAAATCAAAATATCCAAGATTTCCTTTTATCATCGCCGCTGCAAACAAGCCTGCGGCGGCAAGCGGAAGCCGGGCGATTAAAACATTTTCGTAAGAATACAAAATTACACGCGACAACTGCAGCGTTCCCGCAACCTTATATAATGAAGCGGCCGCGATCATCAGCGTAAAAGACCATACCGTCAGCCGTGAAATTCCTCTCTGCGCGGCCATTATTCCATAAGGTTCCTTTGTACTGCATGCACCGACAAGAATAAACAATTCCATCATAATCAGACCGGTAATGATCAGCAGGATATTCTCCCCGGCAGATACAAAGTAAAGGGTTATAACTGCGAAAAGACATGCTCCTATGGGAAACCAGCGCGTTAGAGGACGGTTGTAATAATCTGTTTTTGAAAAGTGCTTAATTAGCCGGTATATCGGCTGAAGCAGATATGTCCTTTTTTGACCGGGCATGGCGTTCAGTATTAAATTCTCCGCCAGGTATATAAGCGGAACTATTACAATTATACCAATAAACCAGAGAATTACTTTAAGCATGACAGCGCCACCCCCACAATTAATATCATCAGCGAAATCCACGCTGCTCTGAGAATGAATCCCGGATTGGCGCCCGCCGGAATCCACGCGGTAAGCGAATAATGGTAAAAAACTCTGGAATCCGTATCATCGGCAGCGTTGTCCGCTTTATGAAACCTGTGCATTACATAGA
Organism: Clostridia bacterium; assembly: GCA_036563955.1. GTDB lineage: Bacteria > Bacillota > Clostridia > DSM-8532 > DSM-8532 > DTU069. The sequence continues at coordinate 6,303 of DATCLI010000281.1, forward strand.
AGCAGGCGCCCAGAATAAGAATTGCGCCGCCGGCATAAATCAAACCTTTTCCTGGTGTCAGCATGTATAAAATGCCTTCAAGATTCGAATATGTTTCGATATTTTCGGCGGGTAAATAACCCATCGGTATAGGCTGTCTTTGGAAGTATTGATAAACGCTGCCAAGCATAAGATTGGCCGCAATCACTAAAACAAACGCTATTGGCAGAATAATCCGAAATATAACAGGGTACGAATCGTTTTCAATACTTTTTTTATCCCCGGCGGATAAAAGAACCGACAGCCATCTGAATATTACCGCAGAAATTAAAACCAGGGCTGTAACCGTAAGCAGCACCGAAACCGGATTATCTGCCAGAAACCTTACATATAACAACCTTTGAAGAGCGGAATAAAACGGAGCGAACAGGAACAGTATCATAGCGGCAGACATGAAAAATGTCATCTCCGGCATTTCTTTCTGCAGATTATACATATGCTCTACATCCTGTGTACCCTTCATATATTCCAATATTGTTATACATGCGAAAAGAAAAGTGATCGTTATTGCGGCAGCGGCGGTGTAGCCGACGGTGAAAAACATGCTTTCCCTGCTTATAAAAATCGTTGATATCCCCCATCCGGCTGCAGACATTAAAATGCCATGCAGTATTTGCGCCGCTTTTCGGGATATGCACGAATAATAAGCGCCGCCTACCATGACAAGGCTTCCGAAAATAATAATAAGCATCATAATTTTATCGTTAAGGCCGTCAAACAGAAAACTGAATTTGAGCAAAACCGCAACGGGAGATATGACGGACAAAATGATCGCAATAATTCCGGAAACGGGAGCAGGCATTGAAAAAAAGGGTTCCCATATATTTTTATCAGGTATAAGGCATCCGATGACAACAGCCAATGCAAAAACCAACACGGCAATTAATAGACCGGATTCTCCCATTTCGGCATTTATACCATTTATATGTACCGAACCGGTTTTTTGATATATAAACGGAATTGAAGCCATCCATACCGTGAGCGCCGCCTGCTGGACAACAAGCATGGCCGCTGCTCCTTTACGTTCGCTGTTATCAAACGTCCTCAAAAAAAGCCCGGCTGCTATACATATCCACTGCCAGAATAAAAACAATCCCGTAATACTGTTTGCGGCAGTTAAACCCGCAAACGCAGCCATCAGGAGAAGAATTCCCGTTTCAACCTGTTTTTCCTGTTTTTTAACCGATTTTCTCTGGCTGAAATACTTCTTAAGATAAATCAACGTTATCGGGACAAAAAACGCGAAAATAAAAGCGCCTGCCAGAAACAAAACTTTGCCGTCATAATTAAACGTTAAAAACGGAACAGCCTCAACAGGCGAATTAAATATTTCAAACAAAGCAAGAATTACCGACTGGATAAAAGCAAGCGCCGATATTATATAATGCTTGTCCAGTATTGAACCGACAAAAACAAAAACTATGGTTATCAATGTAATTAATTTCCATACTATATGAGGCAAATAAAAGCAGTCAGCCTGGGAAGCCGGATAAACAAACAAATATACTGCAGAAAGAAAAAACAAAAAGGCAGATACCCCTATAAAAATACGACTTGCCTTTCCCTGCGGGATAAGAAATGACATCAATAAAAGAACTACAGGACCCAATACCACACCTAATACAACAAAACCCATTTAACCCTGGTTCCTTTCATTTTCATACCATAATCTTAAAAAATTATATCTCTTTTTATCTTTTTACTCAAGACCAATTCCTGTGCGATGTTATATATTTTGAGTACCGCTGTACAATATATTGCTGGTACGAATTAATGCTTGTCATTCTGCAGACAGGCAGCCTGCTTCCTCCCTTTTCCTCGCAGCCTGGAATACAATCAGCGCCGCAGCAACTGCGGCATTTAAAGAATTTATTTTTCCGTATAACGGTATTCTTACCAGTGTATCGCAGTTTTCTCTGACAAGACGGCTGATTCCGCTTCCTTCGCTTCCTATCACAACTGCCGTTGGCTGGATATAATCGTATTCGTAATATAACGTTTCTCCCTGCATATCCGCTCCGACAATCCAGAAACCCGACTTTTTCAAATCGTTTATTACCATTGTCAGATTTGTAACTTTTGAGATCGGGATATGTTCCGCTGCTCCGGCCGCAACTTTTGCTACAATGGGAGACAATGAAGCCGAGCGTCTCTTCGGCAGGACAATGCCATGTACGCCGGCGCATTCCGCAGTTCTTATTATCGAGCCAAGATTGTTAGGATCGGTAATACCGTCAAGTATCAGTAATAAAGGCGGCTGCCCGGCCATTTCCGCTTTTTTAATAATATCCGAAACATCAGCATAATCAACTGCCGCAGCTTCTGCAATCACTCCCTGATGCCTGCGTGTAACCGACATTCCGTCAAGTTTATCCTTATCGAGAAATGTAACGACGATTCCGTTTTCCCGCGCGTTTGCGTAAATCTTTTTTAGTATGGGATCATTCATATTTTTTTCGATATAAATTTTGTTAATCGGATGTCCCGCTCGTAAAGCTTCGATAACAGCATTCTTGCCTTCCAGTCTTCCTGTTTCGTCAGCATCTTTGCCTTCTGCTAACATATCTTTTGCAGGATTCCTTACGGCAGGATTTTTATCACTCTTTTTCACTATTAACTGCACCCTCCTGTTCTATAATTTCGGCCGCCATATTCATTAGCTTATTCAAACGATCATGACTGCCTATAAGATACAGATAACCTAAAACTGTTTCAAAAGCAGTCGCATGCCTGTAATCAATCATATCGGCATTTTTGGGAATGGTAGCCGGGTTTGAGTTTCTTCCGCGCCTGAAAATTTTCTTTTCTTCATTATCGAGCATATCATACAGGCATAGCGCAATTCTTCCCTGGGCTTTCGCTTTGACATAGCTTGTCGCTTTAATATGCATTTTATGCGGAGATTCGTTTTTTTTCATAGCCAGCCTGCTTCTTATGAAAAGATCAAAAACTGAATCACCGACAAAAGCCAGCACCAACGGCGATAATTGTTTTATATACTTTATCGAATTTTCATCAACAGCGTTCATATCTTTATACCTTATAAACTCATACTATTAAAAACAGCGAAAGAAGCTGCCTATAAGACATCTTCTGCTCCGTTATAAATGATTTTACTTTAATAACCGGTGTGAATCAAGGATAAAAAATCCTTAAATATGCAAACCAACCGTGATGACGGCGATTTGTTTTTTCTATTCCGCATTTGATATATCATCAGTCATTATCAATAATCTAACCGGCTCTTTCTTCATAACCATAGAACCCGTTTGATATATATTCATGTACCGTGCAATGGTAATTAGTATTACTCAACTGTTAACTGGCGAAATCGATGTCTGTCAGCAATGTATCTCGAAATATATAGAATACACAAACATAAAGATTTTAAGCAAAAAATTTATGTGTATTTTGTCACTTGTTTTGAATATGACTGAAATTCTATAATATATACGTACACTGATACTTTTAACATACTTTTACCTCCTTTCTTTTATAAAATAAAAATTTTTGAATAATCGGAGTCAAAAGCTCCGATTTTTTCTTTTTATTTTTCATTCAGTTGTTTTAAGCACGATTGTTAAATCAATTTTCATGGTGTACACTATAGTTATGATTTTTTTGAATTGCAGTCATACAATCCTTTTCGGGAGGAGCAAAAATAATGGATCTGAATGCCGCGGCAATAAGAAATATAGTATTTCCCATGCTGAAATACGCTAAACACAATAACACATTGGAATACCTGGCGAACTTAAATAAAACCCAGTTTATGCCGACGGATGAAATTATTAATATCCAAAAAGAAAAACTTAGCAAGCTTCTGCTGCACTGTGTAAACTACATACCTGCGTATCAGTCTTTTAAAGAGATGGTACCACTTATAGAAAAAAATCCGACAGAAGCTCTTATACACTTTCCGATACTTACAAAGCAGCAGGTTAATGACAGGCAGGACATTTTTATTCTTCCGGGCATCGACAAATCCGCCCTTATTGCTAACCGCTCAGGAGGTTCAACAGGCCAGCCTGTCAGATTTTTCATTGACAGACCAACGTCGGAGAATTCCGAAGCTGCAAGATGGCGCGCTCTATCTTGGTGGGACATCTCCATAGGCGATAAATGCCTGATGGTATGGGGAAATCCTCTTGAACTGAACAATCACCAAAAACTGATATATAATATGAAAGAAAGATTTTTGAAAAACATCATATTTGTATCGGCTTACAGCCTGAATCCAAAATCAATACATAACTACGCCAGGACAATAAACACCGCAAAACCGGAATATTTTTACGGATATGCATCAGCGCTGTATCTTCTGGCCCAATTGATTATAAAAAGCAATATACAAATAAAACACCGTCCAAAGGTTATAGTATCAACCGCGGAAACACTTTACGACTTTCAGCGCAAAACAATAGAAAAAGCGTTTCAGTGCAGAGTGATTAACGAATACGGGGCAAGAGACGCCGGAATAATAGCATATGAATGCAAAAACGGCAAAATGCATATATCCGCGGAGAATATGATTGTTGAAATCGTCGGCATCGAAACCAAAAAACCTGTAAAACCCGGGCAAAGCGGACTTGTAATAATTACGGACTTAAATAATTATTCAATGCCGCGTTTAAGATACCAGCTTGGAGATATCGCGGCGCTTTCCGACTCAGGATGCGGATGCGGCATAAACCTTCCTTTGATTGAGAACGTGGAAGGCCGGGAGGATGATATATTTGTATCTTTGGATGGCAATTATGTTCACGCGGTTTATTTTTGCAATCTTGCCCGGAGCTATCCAAGCATAAAACAATTCCAGATAATCCAGAAAACAAGGCATGATTTGTTATTAAGAATAATTAAAAGTGAATCATTTATTGAGTCGGAAATCATGACATACATAAACGAAATATATAAAGTAATGGGCCGCATAAATATCGATATTGAATACGTTGATGCAATTGAGCCTGCCGCGTCCGGAAAAATAAGATATTCAAAACGTGAGTTTCCTTTGATTGTTTAGTGCCATCCTTTTCAATATTGAGATGTACATGCAACTGTAGTATAGTATAACGAGGAACAAAGACGGGTTCTGCCAGTCTTTTGTGGAAGCGGATAACGATGATATACGGGTGGATAAATTGAATACAAATGAAGTTAAGAAAATAATGGTAAAGGATACACTGCTGTATCTGCCGGCCAGAATAATCGAAGGCGCGATCGGACTTATTACAATATCACTGTATACCCGGTTTTTTGCGCCTGATGTATATGGCACTTACGGTATTATTACCACTACGGTAAACATTTCATCCCTTTTGCTGCTCGGCTGGCTGATTCAATCGGTCTTCAGGTATGTAAATGATTTTGACGGGAACAAAAAGAGGGTTTTGTTTTTTTCGACATCCTTTACAC